>CAMZKQ010000040.1 GCA_947311265.1 uncultured Chlorobiota bacterium
ATATGCCCAGGCTCTTAAGGAGCTGGTCAAATTCGTCTTTTAATTCTGCTTTTATTTTTTTTCCGTTTACGGTAAGCAGTACTGTTTTTTCGTCTGCATTGGTATTTATAATTACTACCGAGTGGGATTTGTTGTTCATTAATAAATGAAATGAATTTTTCTTTACAGTAAAAACATCGGCATTAAATGCTTTGTTGTTAATAAATGTTTTTGTTTTGTTCTTTTCTACAGTAAATTCTGAGTTGTTAATTACAGCTTTATACATTTTTTTAATTTTTACATTAGTATTTAAAGTCTAGTCTTAATCCAATTTAAGGACTGCAAGAAATGCTTTTTGCGGGACTTCAACATTTCCAATCTGTTTCATTCGTTTTTTTCCTTTTTTCTGCTTGTCTAGCAGTTTTCGTTTTCGGCTAATATCTCCACCATAACATTTTGCAGTAACGTCTTTTCTTACAGCTTTTACCGTAGAGCGGGCAATTATTTTTGCCCCAATGGCGGCCTGTATTGCAATATCGAATTGTTGCCTAGGGATTAGTTCTTTTAGTTTGTCGCACATTCTTCTGCCCAAATCGTAGGCATGATCCACGTGCATAAGGGTCGATAGTGCATCTACTTTTTCGCTATTGAGTAACATATCTAATTTCACTAGCTTCGCAGGACGGTAGCCAGACCGCTGATAATCAAAGGATGCATATCCTTTGGAGATGCTTTTTAGCCGGTCGTAAAAATCGAAAACAATTTCGCCCATTGGCAAATCAAAACTCATTTCGACTCGGTTGGAGGTGAGGTAATGTTGCTTGGTGAGTTCGCCTCGCTTGTCCATACATAGCTTCATTATCTGCCCAAAGAAATCGGCTCTTGTTATTATTTGTGCGGTAATAAATGGTTCTTCTATTTTTGTGATATGCTTCGGGTCTGGCAGTCCTGCGGGGTTGTGTACTTCTAGGCGTTCGCCTTTATTGGTATGGACGATGTATGATACGTTGGGTACGGTGGTGATAACGTTCATATTAAATTCTCTATCCAATCGTTCTTGTACAATTTCCATGTGTAGTAGCCCCAAGAATCCGCACCGGAAACCAAATCCTAGTGCTAATGATGATTCTGGTTGAAAAGTTAGTGAGGCATCGTTTAGTTTAAGTTTTTCAAGCGAGAAGCGTAAATCTTCATAATCGTCGGCATCAATAGGGTAAACGCCTGCAAATACCATTGGTTTTACTTCTTCAAAACCATCGATTGCGGTTTTGCAAGGGTTGGAGGTGGCTGTAATGGTGTC
The DNA here is from genome assembly GCA_947311265.1 of uncultured Chlorobiota bacterium. Classification (GTDB taxonomy): domain Bacteria; phylum Bacteroidota; class Bacteroidia; order Bacteroidales; family JAADGE01; genus CAMZKQ01. The sequence goes on from CAMZKQ010000040.1 coordinate 1,280, forward strand.
GCCTACTTTTACGTCTGTAGAGTTTTTTATGCCTGAAATGATGTAGCCTACATCTCCTGTTTTCAATACTTTTCGTGGTTCTGGGGTTAGGCGTAGAACGCCTATTTCATCGGCCTTGTATTCTTTTCCGGAGTTTACAAATTTCACATTTTCTCCTGTTTTCAGTTCTCCATTAAGGATTTTTATGTAGGCTATAATTCCTCTGTATGAGTTAAAGATGGAGTCGAAAATAAGTGCTTGTAGTGGGGCTGTTGGGTTGCCTTTTGGGGGGGGCACTTTGTTAATTATATGTTCTAATATTTGTTCTACGCCTAATCCTGTTTTCCCGCTGGCCTCAATAACTTCATCAGGGTCGCAACCGAGTAGGTCGATAATTTGGTCGATTACTTCTTCGGGCATAGCGGTTGGCATGTCCATTTTATTGAGTATTGGTATGATTTCCAAATCATTATCAATGGCCATATACAAGTTGGATATGGTTTGTGCCTGTATGCCTTGTGTGGCATCTACTACAAGTAAGGCGCCTTCGCAGGAGGCTATGGAACGGGATGCTTCGTAAGAAAAATCGACATGCCCTGGGGTATCTATTAAGTTTAGGGTATAATCTTCACCTTTATATTTATAGTCCATTTGTATGGCGTGGCTTTTTATTGTTATGCCTCTTTCTCTTTCTATATCCATATCGTCGAGTACTTGTGCTTGCTGGTCTTTTGCCGAAACTGTTTTTGTTGTTTCTAAAAGGCGGTCGGCAAGTGTGCTTTTTCCGTGGTCGATATGTGCAATTATGCAAAAATTGCGTATGTGCTTCATGCTTTGTATTTTTCGTTTGTGTGCAAAATCAGCACTAAGTAGCTAATTTTTTCTACTTATCTGTTTGTTTTTAGGTCAGCCCGTTTTTCTTAAACACCGGGACGTATGCTATATCTTCTTCCAGTACATGGATTCTAACCCATTTTCTTAGAAGGTTCATTAGTTTGTAAGGGATACCCACTTCGCCTTCTTTAAATTTTTCTTGAAATTGGGTGATTGTATCTATAAGTACTTTGTGCCCTTTTTGGTGTGCTTCGTAGTCGTTGTACTTAAAGTCTTGCATATATTTTTCTTCAAAGCTAAAGTGATAGTCTGTATAATCTAGTAGTTCTGAGGTTACTTTTAGTAACTCGGCTTCTGCTTTTCCTTCTTTAAAAGCGTCGTAAAATCGGTTAATAATCTCGAACCATTTTTTGTGTTGCTGGTCTATAATTGTAAGTCCTATTGAGTATTCGCTACTCCAAGAGAGCAGTTGGCGGCTGGCTTCTGGAATTGGGAGTTTATTGGTTAGAAGTGTTTGGGTCAGTTTTTCAATCCGCACTTTGGCTTCAAACTCTGATGCCATTAGTTTCTCCATTATAGTGGTGCGTTCTATATCAAGCTGTTTTTCTTTTGAAATATCTTTAAGGAAGGCCACATACTTTACTTCTGTATCTAGCGTTATTTTGGAGAGCGAAAGCATGGTATAAATTTTCTTTTCTTTTTTATTGACGATTTGAATCTCGGTAGTTTTATTTAGCATATTGCTTTCTTCAAAACTAAATTCTCCTGCATCTTCTCGAAATAGTGAGGCTATATTTCCCGGAAAGAGTAGTTCTGCGTGTCGCCCAATTATTTCAGAGCGTTTATATCCCCATAAAACTTGTGCGGCATTATTAAAGAGTTCAATTTTACTTTCTTTATCAAAAATTACTGTAGCATTAATGCTAGATTCTAGGATTGTGTTGCTATAGACTTCTGTTTTAAGCAACTCTTTTAGCTTACTCTGGTGTTCTTTATTGAGGAGTTCTAATTCTTGTTTTAGTTTTTTATCTTTTTTCTCAAGAAGCGATTGTGTTTGCTTTAGGTCTGCCAATGTTTTGCGTAGTTGTTTTTCTCTTTTGTTGCTGCCTTCTTGTGTGGCTTTAAGTTCTTCAATATTTTGCAACATTTCTTCTTCTTGCTCTTTCATTAGCTCGGCTTGCTGCTCCGATTTTTTCAGTAGTTTTGCTGTACGTGTATTAATGCGGGAGGTCGAGAGTGTAGAGGCAATGCTTTCCGCAATTTTTTCAGTCAGTTCAATTTCGTAATCTTCAAATTCATTAAACGAAGCTAATTCGATTACACCTAGAATATCGTCTTCAATTTTCAGGGGGACTATTAATAGGCTTTTGGGGTTGGAGCTTCCTGTCCCGGATTCTATCTCGATATATTCGTTAGGAATATCGGTCATGTGTATGGTGTACTTTTCTACTGCCACTGCACCAACAAGTCCTTCGCCTAGGTGTACTTTTTTGGCGAGGTATTTTTTCCTGTTATAAGCATATGCTCCTAAAAGCTCGAGGTAGATATTGTCTTTGTCGTCGTCATTTAAAATAAAAATACCACCTTGGTTAGCATTGAGGAATTTTACAAGATTAGATATTATTTCGCTAGATAGCTCATTGATATTTTCGTTGTTGTGCCTTAATATATTGGCGAACTTCGTTTGCCCTTGGTTGGAACGGTCCCTTTGGCGTTCCTCCACTTTTCGTTTATTTTCACTTTCGGTTGCTGCTTTTAAGCTGTCCCGCATTGTAAGTAAGGAGTTGCCTAATATATCGTTACTTCCCAAGGTGGAGTAGGAGCTTTCAAAATTCCCTTTTCCTATTTCGGTAGAAAACTCGGCCGTTCTTCTTAGTCCTGCAGAAAGCATATTTAAGGATTTCCCTATATCTCCTAGCTCGTCTTGTGTTTTGGTTTCTATTTCTTCGGGTAGGTTGCCAGAGGTTAGCTCGTCAAGGAGGTGCTGTAATTCTTCAATTGGTTTTAGGATACTTCTTGAAATCAGCAGGGCTACAAAAATAGCAATCACAATGAGTGTAATTGTGTATAAAAAAAACTCATTGGCTTTATTTTTATAAAATATTGTAGTGGTTAGCTCGGTATTTTTTTCAATACCAAGGCTTACTTTTGATGCTAAATTTAACATCAAACTAAGTTGCTTGAGTTGTTTTTTTACTTGCTTTTGGTAGGATTTAATTTCATTAATAACAACTTGTTTTTTTTCATCATCAGAAAGTTTTACATCAGGGATAGTATCAAAACCGCTTGCGGTATCTTCTGGCAAGCTTAGCTCTATGTTCTTGTCTAAAAAAGAAGGGTCGAGTAGTTCTTGTTTCTTTTCTATTATTTGTTCAATTGTAGGCAATATTCTTTGGTAAATATTTTTTACAATTAATAAGGTGTCATTTATATTTTTATTTTCGGTATTGTATTTATATCCCTTTTGTGGCCTTGTATTTAATTCAAGTTGCTTAATTAGCTTTATACTTTTCTCTTTGTTTATACTGTGCTTCTCTTCCCACTGCTTTAATTCTTGGTCATCCTGTGTGTTTGCGATGACTTCCACAACGCCAAGCTCGGCATTCATTATAAAGCCAACTTCGATAAGCCCTCTTGTTGTTTCTACCGTTGTAGCACTAGTTATGCGTTCTTTATTAAGGTTATCTAAAGTATAAAGCTCTATAACGCCACTAATGAGCATTATCATTACAATTACTCCAAAACCGGCAAGTAGCTTTCCTCGGATACTTAATTTTTGAAAAAAATTCTTCATTGCTGTTATTTATTAAGTCGTAGCATGCTGATTTTCAACAAACTAACATATTTCAAATATTCATATTTAAGAAAAATAAATAGCTTTAAAACTTATAAATTTATAAAAATAAATTGGAAATAGAAAATACAAAACTAATAAAGCACTAAAAATTATATTAAGCAGTTATCTGTTTAGATGTAAAGTGCTATATGCAAGCACTTTACAAACATATCGAACAAAAAAAAGTAAGCTAATTATGGCTTACTTTTTTAAGTTTAAATTATATTCTGTAAAAGGTGCTGTATTTTTAAAACTTTTAATTTAGCCCCAATAATATCCTCCTATTTTCTATTTAGTTCAATAAGCCCTTCGGGCAGGTTGAAATAAATGGCTTTATTTTGCTTATCAATAGTTGTAATAAAATGTGCATTGAAAGGAATTAAAAAGGTAGTACCGCTAATGTTCCTGACCTCCAAAAGGGGGTTATTAGGGATACGCTGCACATTGATAACCGCTCCTAACTCTGTGTCTTTATCGTAAGTTAAAAAACCGTTAAGGTATGACAACTCGTCAAAAATCTGCTCATCGCTAAAGTATGATTTGGGCAGAAGAATTGGGCAATTTTTTATTTCCTCGGCACGGGTGTCCGAGCCTATGCCATCTAGTTTTAGGGTGTAGTTTTTGCCCTTTTGTTTTATGCCATTTTGAGCAATAAAAAACGGAACTGCAATGCCGTCGATTTCGACAAAAAGCAATTCCGTTTTTGGTAATTTTATAAATTCAGGGTTTAGTTTCAGTGTTAATTCACCTTTGTAGCCGTGCGTTTTAATAAATCTTGCAAGGTAGATAAGTTGAGTATCTGAAACCCCTTTCATTGGCTAGGCCTCTGTATTTTCGTCAGTAACATCTGTTGCTTCGGGTGCATTTTCTTCTTCAGCATCTTCTGCATTTTCAGCGGCCTCGGCAGCTTGCAAATCGGCTAATTTTTTAGCTTGTGCTTCTGCCCTTGCCTTGTTTACTTCCACTTCTTTTGCAAATTTGGCCTCGGCAGTTGCCTTTGCTTTTTCTACAAATTTAGCTTTGGTCGTTTCCTTTTCAGCGTCTTTTGACGCTTTCCAGGCCTCGAATTTCTCGTTGGCTTGTGCTTCGGTCATTGCACCTTTCTCAACGCCTCTAAGGAGGTGTTTTTTTAATAAAACCCCTTCTGCTGAAAGGATTGTTCTGCATGTGTCAGTAGGCTGCGCACCGTTCTTTAACCAGACCAATGCTCGGTCGAAGTTAAGATCAATAGTGGCAGGCTCGGTATTCGGATTAAAAGAACCAATTCTTTCAATGTACCTTCCGTCTCGCGGCGCCCTGCTGTCTGCTGCAACGATATAGTAGAACGGTCGTCTTTTGCGTCCGTGTCTTGCTAATCTGATTTTTACAGGCATAGTTTAAATGTATTTGTTATAAAAAATTTCTGCAAAGTTAATACTTTTTATCGGATTAGAAATTATTTAATCGGATATTTCTTAAGTGTTTTCATAAATATTAAAAATTGTGCCTTTGGTAAATTGTTATTACTATTTAGGTAAGCCAGTATAATTAACTGATTACAAGTAATTTATAAAATACAATACAAAGTAAAACAAATCTCTTTTTAGTGGGCTAAAAGTTCATCAATATATTTACGTCCGTTGTATAGGCGTGGAATTTTATTTTGCCCGCCTATTTTACCTTTTGCTTTAAGCCAATTATAAAATTGGTTTTTCTTAGCAATATGAATAATCGGAAATCCTAGGCTAATGTCTTTGTGTCGCTTAGCCTCGTAGTCGGAGTTTAATGCTTTTAAGCTGTTATCAAATACATTGGAAAAATTATTCAAATCATTAGGCATTTGCGAAAATTCTATGAGCCACTCATGTTTGCCAGAGGTTTTATCGGTCATATAAATAGGGGCGCCAGTATATTCTAATACTTCTGCTTTGGTAGCTTTTGCGGCAGCAAACATTGCCTTTTCGGCATTATCTATAATGAGTTCTTCTCCAAAAGCATTTATAAAATGCTTGGTTCTGCCTGTAATTTTTATTCGGTAAGGTGTTGTAGATGTGAAAACTACGGTATCCCCAATAGCGTATCGCCAAAGCCCAGCATTTGTAGTAATTAACATGGCATAGTTAGTTCCCACCTTCACATCTTGCAAAGGGGTAGCCTTTGTATTGCCCACTAAGAAGGCATTGGTTTCTATAAATTCGTAGAAAATACCATAATCGAGCATCAGTAACATATCGTCTTTGGGGGGCTGGTCTTGGATAGAAAAAATGCCTTCTGAGGCATTATAAGTTTCCATAAAATTAATTTTATTGCCTCCAATTATATTTTTAAATTGTTCCCGATAAGGGACAAAACTAACTCCGCCATGAATAATGAGCTCTAACGATGCCCATACTTCGGAGAGTTTATTTTTACCGCTAAGTTCTAAAACTCGTTTCATTAAAACCAACATCCACGAAGGTACACCTGATATGCTTGTGATATTTTGTCGTAATGTAACTGCTGCCATTTGCTCAATTTTTTCTTCCCACTCGGGCATCAGTGCGATTGTCTTTGCTGGGGTTTTCATGATTCTTGCCCATAGGGGCAGATTTTCGATAAGCACCGCTGATAGGTCGCCATAAAATTGTTTTCCGTCGTAAGAATTGATTTGCCGGCTGCCGCCAATACCTAGTCCTTTGCCTTTTAATACGCCTGTTTCTGGGAAACTATTTGTATAAATAGCAACAATATCTTTACCTCCTTTAAAGTGGCAAAGCTCTAAGGCTTCGTTGCTTACAGGTATAAATTTACTTTTATCTTCGGCTGTTCCCGAGGATTGTGCAAACCATTTTATTGGGCTATGCCAAAGCACGTTTTGTTTGCCTTGCCGGATTTTTTCAATATAAGGTTTTAAATCTTCGTAAGTATTAATAGGTATCTTTTCTTGAAAATAAGGAATGCTTTTTTTTGTAATGATTTTTTCAAAGCCATATTCTTTTCCGTATGCTGTATTTTTTGCAGATTCCAAAAGGGAGAAAAGCGTTTTCTCTTGAATTTCAAAAGGGTGCATTTTGAAATAATCAATTTCGTTGAGTCGCTTGGCGGTAAATTTAGTAACGAGTTTATTGCGTAGCAACATTAGGAAAAGGTTTAATATAATAGTTTGGCTTCTAAGAATTTACTTTTTTTTAGAAGTAGAATAATTTTTTTTATTACTTTGCACAAAAATATAACTTTTTTACAAAATGATAAATTTATTAGCAGAAATCAATTTGGTAAATACAGTAATTGCTGCCACCCTCTTGCTAGAGACTAGTCTTTTTGACATCTTAATTGTACTTACCTTAGGTTGGGCAATTTACAGGGGGTACAAGCGAGGCTCGATTGTTCACTCTGTTGCACTTTTGGTATTGCTTGGTGGGGTGTTTATGGCCGCTTATTTGTCCTATAAAATATATGGTGTAATTAACTATAGGTCTAGAGTACAATTGGTACATTTGCCAGTAATTATATTTTCGATACTCTACGTTGGTGTAGTTTACGGTGCTCACTTTGTAGCCGATAAAGTTACTGGGAATATTGGCGAAGATGCAAAAGGGCGAACCAATAAACTACTTGGAATTTTGGTAAATATTGGTAAATATTTATTTATGATAAGCATTGTTTTAATGTTTATTTTTAAACTAGATGCCACTTATAATTTTATTTCTCCGGAAGAGAAGAAAGAAACATCACTTTATTACCCCGTTTTAAAAGTTGCACCAACTGTTTTTCGTATTTTGCGTTTTCCAGAAATAAACCCAATACCAGATTTTAAGCCCATTGAATATCAGGATAGTACAGAACGTTACGAACGGCGAAAGATGCCTAAGATAGATGAAAATCAATAGACAAAACCAGAAATAACTAAACTTCTAGCTTTTTTAACATTATTTATTTTTTTAATCTTTAATGAATGACCTATATTTGCCAAAATTTTTTTAGATGAAATTTATTGAAGAACTAAAGTGGCGAGGCATGATACACGATATGATGCCCGGCACAGACCAACAGTTAGAACAAGAAATGACCGCTGCTTATTTGGGCATAGACCCAACGGCAGACTCCTTGCATATAGGGCATTTGGTAGGGGTAATGATGCTCAAACATTTCCAAGAAGCAGGGCATAAGCCCATTGCATTGCTGGGCGGGGCAACCGGTATGATTGGCGACCCTTCCGGGAAATCAAAAGAACGTAACCTTTTAGATTTAGAAAGCCTCCGACACAACCAAGAGGCCATAAAAATACAATTAAGCAAGTTCTTAGATTTTGAATCGCAAAAAGAAAATGCAGCAGAACTCGTAAATAATTACGACTGGATGAGCCAGTTTTCATTTCTGGATTTTATTAGAGATGTTGGCAAGCACATCACAGTAAACTACATGGCTGCCAAAGATTCTGTAAAAAAAAGAATGAAAGATTCTGCCGAAGGCTTATCCTTTACAGAATTTAGTTACCAATTAGTCCAAGGCTATGATTTTCTTCACCTTTACAGAGAAAATAATTGTAAAATACAAATGGGTGGCTCCGACCAATGGGGCAATATTACCACAGGAACAGAACTCATTCGCAGAATTGCCAAAGGCAAGGCGTATGCCCTTACCTGCCCACTAATTACAAAAGCAGATGGCGGGAAATTTGGCAAAACAGAAAGTGGAAATATCTGGCTCGACCCAGAACGCACTTCGCCCTACGAATTTTACCAGTTCTGGCTAAATACAAGCGATGCCGATGCCGAAAAATATTTAAAAATATTTACGATGTTCTCCCAAGCCCAAATCAAAAAAATGGCAGAAGAACATAGCGAAGCACCGCATACAAGAATATTACAAAAAGCACTCGCCAAGTCCATGACTATAAATGTGCACTCGGAAGACGATTTTGAAACCGCCGTTGAAGCATCGCAAATACTCTTCGGAAAAGGCACAAAAGCAACCTTGGCTAAACTATCTGATAAAGTTATTTTAGATATTTTTAAGGGTGTTCCCAACTTTTCGGTAAAACAAGCAACTATAGAAAGTGGGGTAAATATTATTGACTTATTAGCCGAGCATACTCAAATCTTTAAATCAAAAGGCGAAGTTCGTCGGTTAATGAAAGAAAACGGGCTTAGTATAAACCAAGAAAAAGAAAATAGCCCAGACACAGTAATTGATAAAGCGGCATTGATTAACAATAAATTTATTGTTATACGCCGAGGGAAGAAAAAATATTTTTTAATATCAATAAACAACAAATAACGAAGAATGGATAATTCAATTTAAAAATTTAAAGCAGATTCCGAAAACCTGCTAAAATTGCTAGTTGTAAACAGAAAATCAATAATAATTGTAACTCTAGTAGGTGCAATATTAGCCATTGCTGTTTCTTTTATGATTACCCCGATGTACAAATCATCGCTAGCCTTTTACCCCATCAACCAGTTCTCTATGTCTGACGTATTATACGATAACAATAGCTACATGAAATACGGTAGCGAAGATGATGTAGATAGGTTTCTCCAATTTTTAAACTCTGACTATATCACCAATAGTATTATTGAAAAGTACGACCTATTCGAGCATTATGAAATAGAGAAAGACGATAAAACAAAGATGTCTAAAATGTACAAACAGTTCGATAGCAATATTGACTATACAAAATCTAAATTTGGAGCTATTATTATTAAAGTTTATGATAAAAACCCAGAATACTCCTCTGGAATAGCCACTGATATTTCGCTCTATCTTGATACTTTACTCAATGATATTAAAGCCAAGCGAGCAAAAAAAGTACTGGAAATTGCAGAGGCAAGGTACAAAGTGTTGAAAAATCAAATTACAACAATAAACGACTCACTAAACACCTTACGCTCCGAAGGTATCCTTGATTATTGGAACCAAGTAGAAAGACTCACGCAAGCCTACGGTACTGCCCTTGCCGAAGGAAAATCACAATCTGGCATAAAAAAAATAGAAGACGAACTAGACACTTTTGGCAAATATGGTGGAGTTTACAACTACTATAGTGCCGCTTTTGGCTCGCAAGTAAATAAAACATTGGTCATAGAAAACCGCCTAGCAGAAGCCAAAATTGATGCCTACTCTAAAATGCCCAACTTCTATGTTACCAACTCACCCCGTACACCCGACAAAAAATCCTACCCCGTACGGTGGATAATAGCTGTTGCAGCAACTGTATTCTCTTTTGTACTTTCCCTTGTAGGCATTTTTGCAATGAAATTCCTTAAAAACTTTACAGGACTAATAAAACGACTAAAAGGAGAAGAGGATGCCGCCTAAAAAGCAAGACGACATACCATTTGCAGAAAAATTTAAATTTAAAGACCAAGCCATTTACTTGGTGGTAACTTTATCTATAATATTTATTAGTATAGGAATGACCTATGCCGAGCAATTCTATATACTACTTTTACCCTTTATACTTATTGCAGGTTGGCTAACGGTAAATAATATAGACAAGACCCTTCTGCTAATTTCATTCCTTACCCCATTATCCATACCACTAAAAGAGCTAATGGAAGGGCAATCGTTCGATGTTGCCTTACCCACAGAACCGCTGATGCTAGTGCTTACAGGCATCTTTTTTCTAAAACTTGCAATAGGCGAACGAATTGATAAAAAAGTAGTAAAACACCCTATAAGTATTGCAGTAGCTTTTTACTTAGCATGGATATTTATTACAAGTGTAGTAAGCTCAGACTCTGTTGTCTCCCTCAAATTCTTTGCTGCAAAAATGTGGTTTATAATACCCCTCTTTTTTATGGCAGCCCACTTCTTTTCAGATGAAAAAGTATTAAAAAAGTACATTTGGCTATACGTTGGAGCAATGGTAATTGTTCTTCTTTACACACTTGTTTTACAAGTAAATACAGGCATATTTACCAAAAAAGTCGCCTACTCAATAATGCAACCCTTCTTTAAAGACCACACTTCCTACGGAGCTGTTATTGCCATGTTCATACCTTTTATATTTGTAGGGATTACCACTTTAAAAATGAACAAGCTAAAGAAACTATTTACAACAATTACCTTTATAATATTTATGCTTGGGCTAATATTTTCCTACACACGAGCAGCATGGCTAAGTATAGTAGGTGCAATAGGCGTATGGAATGTTGTAAAAATAAAAGTAAAGCTCGTTTTTATTTTAATGCTAATAGGAATTTTAGGAAGCATAGTATATGCCAATGCCGACGAAATATTTTCATCACTTGCAAAAAACAAAGTAGAATCCTCTACAAATTTAGCAGACCACGTCTCATCTGTTTCTAATGTATCCTCCGATGCCTCTAACTTAGAACGAATAAACCGCTGGAACTCTGCTTACCAAATGTTCCTTGCAAAACCGCTTTTTGGGTACGGCCCCGGTACATACATGTTCGAGTATGCCCCATTTCAAGACTACCGAGAAAAAACAATAATCAGCACCAACAATGCTGATGGAGGAAATGCACACAGCGAATATTTAGGCCCTTTATCAGAGTCTGGTATAATCGGTATGCTCTCCTTTTTAGCAATTATTTTTCTAAGCATTCATACAGGAATTAAAGTATTTAGAAAAGCAGAAAAAAAAGAACACAGAGCCATAGCAATGGCACTTCTTTTAGGACTTGTAACTTACTATATGCACGGATTCCTTAATAATTATTTAGACCTAGACAAAGCCTCCGTACCCTTCTGGGGATTTACAGCAGGGCTTGTAGCCTTAGACGTATTTCAACCCAAAAAGAAAAATCCAGAAAAAGAAGTAACCGCCCCACCTCTAGACAAAGAGGAAGATTTATAAAACTAAAACGGGCTTAAAATTAAGCTCGTTTTCTATTTAAAAATAACAAAATTTAAAGCATGAAGAACTCAAAACAACTATATAGACAACTTGCCAAAAACGTACTCGTACTCGACGGAGCAATGGGAACAATGATACAGCAATACAAACTCTCCGAAGCCGATTTTAGAGGCGAGCGTTTCAAAAATTGGCACTGCGATGTAAAAGGCAACAACGACCTACTATCCATAACACGCCCAGAAGTAATAAAAGCCATTCATGCAGAATACCTTACCGCAGGCTCAGATATTATAGAAACCAACACCTTCAATGCCAATACCATTTCCATGGAAGACTATGACATGCAAGAGTTCGTCTATGAAATAAACCTAGCCGCTGCAAAACTTGCCGTTGAAGTTTGCGGAGAATTTATACAAAAAACACCCAATAAATTTCGCTTCGTAGCAGGCTCAATAGGGCCCACAAACAAAACCGCCTCCATGTCAGCAGATGTAGAAAACCCCGGGCATAGAGCGGTGAGTTTTGACGATGTTGTAAACTGCTATATACCACAAATAAAAGGATTGCTCGATGGCGGTGCGGATATTCTTATGATAGAAACCATTTTTGATACCCTAAACGCTAAAGCCGCATTATACGCCGTACAAAACGAAGCACAGCTTCGTAATATCAAAATTCCAGTCATGATTTCTGGTACAGTTACCGACAAAAGTGGTCGCACACTTTCTGGGCAAACCGTAGAGGCATTTATCAACTCACTTTCCCATGTAGAGCTACTTTCCATAGGGCTAAATTGCTCCACAGGAGCACACGATATGCTACCGCATATTGCCGAAATGGCAAAAAAATCAAAATTTCGCATTAGTGCCTACCCCAATGCAGGAATGCCCAACCAATTTGGCGAGTACGACGAAACACCCGAGAAAATGGGCAAGCAAATTCAAGATTTCTTAGATGCAGGGCATCTAAATTTAATCGGTGGCTGCTGTGGCACTTCCCCAGCACATATCAAAGTAATTGCCCAAATTGCAGCAAAAGCAAAAGCCCACAATGTAGCAGAAATACCCAAAGAAACAAAACTGAGCGGCTTAGAAGCATTAAAAATAAATGCCGAAAATAACTTTATAAATATTGGCGAACGCACAAATGTTGCAGGGTCAATACGATTCGCCCGACTTATCCGAGAAAAAAAGTACGAAGAAGCCCTTTCGGTTGCCCGAAAACAGGTAGAAAATGGAGCTCAAATTATTGATATTTGCATGGACGATGCAATGCTTGATGCGGAGCATGAAGTGGTAACATTTCTTAACCTACTTGTAGCCGAGCCAGATATTGCAAAAGTACCAATAATGATTGATAGCTCCAAGCACAAAGTCATTATTGCTGGGCTTAAATGCTTGCAGGGCAAGGCTGTAGTAAATTCAATTAGCCTAAAAGAGGGCGAAGAAAAATTCCTTTCGGCGGCTGCCGAAATCATGAAATTTGGAGCCGCCGCTGTAGTCATGGCATTCGATGAAAATGGACAAGCCGCCACTTACGATGAAAAAATAAGTATCTGCAAAAGAGCTTATGATTTGCTTACGCAAAAGGTCGGTTTTCCGCCAGAAGACATTATTTTTGACCCAAATATCCTAACCGTAGCAACTGGCATTGAGGAACATAACAATTATGCCGTTGATTTTATCGAAACCATAAAATGGATAAAAGCAAATTTACCTTATGCCAAAGTTAGTGGCGGCATTAGCAACCTCTCTTTTTCCTTTCGGGGAAATAACGTGATACGAGAAGCCATGCACTCTGCATTTTTATTTCATGCCATAAAAGCAGGTTTAGATATGGGTATCGTAAATGCAGGAATGTTGCAAATTTATGATGAAATCCCAGCCGACCTTTTAGAGCTTACCGAAGATGTTATTTTTAACCGCCGTCCAGATGCTGCCGAGCGATTGGTCGATTTTGCACAGACCGTGCAACAAACCGAAAAAAAAGAAGGCGAGCAGGAAGAGTGGAGAACTAAGCCTGTAAACGAACGCTTGAGCTATGCCTTGGTGAAAGGCATTACCGAATTTATTGAAGATGATACCGAAGAAGCACGGCAAAATTTCCCAAAAGCACTAGAAGTTATCGAGCAACCGCTCATGGATGGCATGAACAGGGTTGGGGAACTCTTTGGGGCAGGGAAAATGTTTTTGCCACAGGTAGTTAAAAGTGCAAGGGTAATGAAAAAAGCTGTTGCCGTTCTGAAACCTTATATAGAAGCCGAAAAAATTGATGGCGAATCCGCCTCGGCAGGAAAAATTCTTTTGGCAACCGTAAAGGGGGATGTCCATGATATTGGTAAAAATATTGTAAGCGTAATACTTTCTTGCAATAATTTTGAAGTAATAGATTTAGGCGTAATGGTATCTGCCGAAATTATTTTGCAAACGGCGGTTGCCGAAAATGTTGATATTATTGGGCTAAGTGGCTTAATTACACCCTCGCTCGAAGAAATGTCTGGCATTGCCGAAGAGATGGAAAGGCGAGGCATGAAAATTCCACTTGTGCTGGGTGGTGCAACAACTTCAAAAATCCACACAGCCGTAAAAATTGATACCAAATACAGTGGTTCTACCATTCACGTAAAAGACGCATCGCAAAGTGTGGGAATTATAAAGCAAGTATTAGACCAAGAGTTGGGCGAGGATTATAGGGAAGGCGTAAAAGCCGAATTTGCAAAAATGCGGAACAAGTACGAAAACCGAAACCGCAAACCGCTTGTTTCGCTCGAAAAAGCAAGAGCCACAAAAATCCCCATAAATTGGGATAGCCAAGACATTATAAAACCAAAATTTGTAGGCACAAAAGTATTCAAAGATTACCCTTTGGAAGAAATTGTAAAATTCTTTGACTGGACTTTCTTTTTTCATGCTTGGGATATTTCGGGGAAGTACCCAGCTATTTTTGAAAATCCTGAAAAAGGGAAAGAAGCCAAAAAATTATACGACGATGCACAAGTTTTGCTAAAAAAAGTAATTGATGAAAAGTGGCTAACTGCAAATGCTGTAATATCCTTATTACCAGCACAATCAACAGGAGATGATGTCATTATTTATGACGATGAAAGTTGTACAAAAGAAATTTCAAAACTACACTTCTTGCGGCAGCAAGTGCAGAAAACCGAGCGAAGCCCTTACCAGCATTATTTATGCCTTTCGGATTATATCGCCCCAAAAACTTCTGGCAGAACCGACTATATTGGAGGCTTTGCACTCACCACTGGTTTAGGCATTGAAAAACATGTGGCAGAATTTGAAGCACAAGATAATGATTATGATGCCATTATGCTAAAAACCATAGCCGACCGTTTTGCAGAGGCTTTTGCTGAGTTGCTACACAAAAAAGTCCGTACCGAACTTTGGGGCTATGTAGAAAAAGAAAACTTAAATAATGAAGCTCTATTTGCGGTAAAATACAAAGGCATTCGCCCAGCAATGGGCTATCCTGCTTGCCCCGAGCATTCTGAAAAAGAAGAGCTTTTTCGCCTACTTAAGGCAGAGGAAAATACAGGCATGAAACTAACCGAAAATTTTTCGATGTATCCGGGAGCATCAGTAAGTGGGCTTTATTTTGCATTTCCAAACTCTCGCTATTTTAATTTAGGGAAAATTGATAAAGAGCAAGCAGAAGATTATGCCCAAAGAAAAAAAATATCTGTAAAAATGGCGGAAAGGTATTTAGCTCCAAATCTTGATTATTAAAATTTAATGACTAAAATAGCACTCGTTATAGGGGGGACTTCTGGGGTAGGTTTATCTATTGTAAAATTGCTTGTTAAACATAATTTTAAGGTTTATTTTATAGGTAGAAATCAAAAAATGGGGCAGGAAATTGAACTTGAATTAAATCAAGAAAAATCCAATAAAGCCCACTTTATAAGCGTGGATATTAGTAGTTTGCAAGAGGTTATAGACTTTACAAAGCTATTTAAAAAGCAAGAAAAACAACTCGACTTACTGGTGAATATTGCAGGTATTGTATTGCCTAAACAAGTACTAACAAAAGAGGGTTTTGACAAAACTTTTGCTGTAGGCTACCTAAGTGCATTTATTTTTTGCAACGCCTTTGTTCCTTTACTTTCAGCAGCAAAAAGTGCAAGGATTATAAACGTGGGAGGCAATCCAAATACTGTTTTTAAAACCCGCTTAGATTTTAACGACCTCAACTTCTCTAAAAATTATAGAGGATTTAAAACCACAGTAGCCACAGTTCATGCAAAAACAGTACTCACTCAGATTTTCGCAGAACACTTATCTTCTAAAAATATTGATGTCAATTCATTTCACCCAGGGGCAGTAAAATCGAATTTGGCACAAAATATGAACCCATTTTTAAAAGCTATTTTTAAAGTAGGGAAAATTTTTATGGCTAGCCACTCCATAAGTGGGGATTTTGTATGCCTTTCAAAAGAAGTTTCTGGCACAACCGGGCAGTTATTTGTAAAGAAAAAGCCCTACCCTATCCCGTTTAATCAGCATTACAAAACTAAAGTTTGGGCGGCAACAATTGCATTGCTTCATAGTAAAGGACTGCAATTTGACTGCTTCCCAGATAAATTTCTAACAGTTAATACTTACAAAAAAACGGTAGTATAAATACCACCGTTTTAGAATCTCAAATCAATAAAATCGCTCTAAGGAAAGTGGCTTATCGGCTAAAAAGCAACTCCCTATATTTTGGTAAAGTCCACATCTTATCATCAACAATAAGTTCGAGTTGGTCTATATGAGTACGAATATCGTCCAGGAAAGGGCGAACTTTAGTGTCGTAAGCAGCTGCTTTTTCAGCTTCTGAACTCAAGGCATTAGCCACTTTTCGTTGCAGTATCATCTCCTCCGTTTTTTTACTTATAGAAGTGGTATGCTCCGAAATTCGCTTTATTGTATCAATTCTCCGTCCCGCAAGGGTAGCAAAATCGCTTTGTGGCAGGATTTCTTTTAGTCCTTTTACACTTTCAATAAGCATATTCTGGTATTTAATTGCTGTTGGGATAATGTGGTTCATTCCCAAATCGCCAAGTACCCTAGACTCTATCTGTATTTTTTTTGTAAAGCCCTCGGCTTTAATTTCGTAGCGAGAACCTAGCTCTCTTGCTGTAAGGATATTGTTTGCCTCAAATAACTGTATTGTTTTATCGCTCAACATCGCTTTAAATGCCTCCGGGGCAGATTTAATATTAGTAAGTCCTCTTTGCTTCGCCTCAATTTCCCACTCTGCTCCGTATCCATTGCCTTCAAAACGTATGGCTTTAGATGCTGTAATGTATTTTCTTAGGGTTTTAAAAATGGCCACATCTTTCTTTTTTCCTGCCTCAATAAGTTGATCTGTTTCAGCTTTAAATTTTTTGAGCTGGTCGGCAACCGCAGTATTTAATGCAATCATTGGGGCAGCACAATTTTCGTCTGAGCCTACGGCACGGAACTCAAAACGATTGCCTGTAAAAGCAAAAGGGGAGGTTCTGTTGCGGTCGGTATTATCCAAAAGCACTTCGGGGATACGCCCAATATCTAGTTTGAGTGCTGTTTTATCATCTGGCGACATTTTATCGTCGGGAATACGCGCTTCTAGCTCGTCTAAAATACGGGAGAGTTGTGTACCCAAAAAAACGGACATGATTGCTGGTGGTGCTTCATTTGCCCCTAGCCGGTGTTGATTACCTGCCGACATTATTGTAGAACGGAGCAAATCTGCATGTTCATGTACTGCTTTAATTGTATTCACTAAAAACGTAAGGAACTGTATATTACGCTTTGGCGTTTTTCCTGGCTTCAATAAATTTTCGCCCGTATCTGTAGCCATAGACCAGTTATTGTGCTTGCCAGAGCCATTAATTCCTGCATACGGTTTTTCATGAAATAGGATACGAAACTTATGCTTTCTAGCGATTTTTCTCATCACGTCCATAACCAATTGGTTGTGGTCGTTGGCAAGGTTTGTTTCTTCAAAAATTGGGGCACATTCAAACTGGTTTGGTGCAACTTCGTTGTGCCTTGTTTTTACAGGAATACCTAGTCGGTGTGCTTCTATTTCAAAATCTTTCATAAAAGCTAAAACTCGCTCTGGTATTGTTCCAAAGTAATGGTCATCAAGCTGTTGCCCCTTTGCAGAAGTATGCCCCATGAGGGTTCTTCCTGTTAAGGCTAAATCTGGGCGTGCTTGGTAAAGTGCCTCATCGACTAAGAAATACTCTTGCTCCCAGCCCAAAGTAGAGATTACTTTTTTAACATTTTTATTAAAATAATGGCAAACGTCGGTAGCAGCTTTATTTAGCTCCGATAAAGATTTTAGAAGTGGTGTTTTATAGTCCAAGGCTTCCCCAGTATAGGCTATAAAAATGGTTGGAATACAAAGTGTTTTCCCAATAACAAAGGCTGGCGACGATGGGTCCCAAGCTGTGTAGCCTCTTGCTTCGAACGTATTTCGCAAACCGCCGTTCGGGAAACTAGAAGCATCTGGCTCTTGCTGTGCAAGTAGCTCGCCATTAAATGCCTCGAATGCTCTGCCTTCCGAGTCAATCTCTAAAAAGCCGTCATGCTTTTCGGCCGTTGCCCCTGTAAGTGGATGAAACCAATGGGTATAGTGCGATGCTCCTCGCCCAACTGCCCATTCTTTCATGCCTGTGGCTATTTGGTCTGCTTCTTTTCTATCAATTCGGTTGCCTGTTTCAATGGCTTTTAGGACTGTTTTGTAGGCATTTTTAGAAAGGTATTTTTGCATGGTATCCAAATCAAATACATTTTCTCCAAAATACTCTGAGACTTTGTTCGATGGAAACTTTACTTCTGGCACTTCTCTTTTCATGAGTTCTTTAAGTGCCGAAAAACGGATTATAGACATACTTAGTAGTTTTATTAAATTAAGATTTCAACAAAACTACTATTTTTATCAAACAAACCCCATTTTTTTACACTTATTTCATAAAAAACTTCACTTTTTAAAAAGAAAGAATCTAGATTACAGGGTTATTTTTAAAATTAATCACACTTTTTGTATTTTTCTATTTTTGCGTGTTTTATAAACTCCTGCCAATTAGCACATTGTTTTTTTAAGTCGTTTTGAGATTTTTTTGCGGCAGCTTTACAGTTTTCTTGGTATTTTTTAGTACACCTTATAATAAGGTGTGCTTTTTTCTGCTCTGCCGATGATGAAAAGCCAGGAAACAGTGCTGCATAATCTAAAAAATTAATGGCAATACTTAATTGGGGACTTGGGGCAGCCATACTTCCTGCCGAAAGGCAACCTTCTTGTTCAATAATTGCTGTAGCTTTTATATTTAGATAAATTGGAATTATAAGGTAGAGTAACAAAACGGCAACTATACCAAAAATTAATGCAAAGTTCTTTTTCTGTTTTCGGGCTTTCATAGGTTACCAAGTCTAGTTAAATCTACAATTTAGAGTTTACCCAATTTATAATGTCTTGGTAAACTTCGGTTTTATTAATTTCGTTAAGCATTTCGTGCCTTCCGTCAGGATAAATTTTCACAGAAATATCGGTAACTCCTGCATTTTTATATAACTCAACAACTTTTGGGATTTGCTTTGCCCCTTTGCTTACGGGGTCGTTAGCACCAGAGTAAAGGTAGAGGGGTAAATCTTTTGGGAATTTTGCGGCATTAGTTGGTTTATTTACTAGCTCTAAACCACCAATTAAATCATTAAAAAAACCGACTGAAAAAATAGCTCCACAATAGGGGTCGTTTATATATTTATCCACTTGGGCATTATCTCTACTAAGCCAATCGGAGGCTGTTCGGTTGGGTTTAAATTTTTTATTAAAATCGCCAAAGGATAACTTATCCAGCAATGGGCTTGGTGTTGTTTTTTTATTGAAAAGCATTATAATTCGGGTTACTAAAAGCCCTGCACTTGCAAGTAATCCTGCACTTCCTGCTGTACCAGACAGGATAAGCCCTGCCAATTTTTCGCCATATTCGGAGGTGAAATTACGAGCAATAAAAGAGCCCATACTATGCCCAAGCATGAAAATGGGCAATTTATTGCTATCGGCAATAACATAATCGACCACGGCATTTAGGTCGTCTCGGACTACTTGCCAGCCCTCTTTTTCGGCAAAGAATCCTTGCTTATCAACACTTCCGGCAGTAGCACCATGCCCTCGTTGGTCGAAAAAATACACTGAAAATCCTGCCTTAAAAAGGGCTTCGGCAAAGTCTTCGTACCGCAAAGCGTGCTCTGCCATGCCATGGACGATTATAAATTTTGCTTTTGCTTGCGGATTTTTTTTTGCATTCCCTTTTAAAGTAATGTCTTTGCGTTTGATTTCAAATTTTACTGTTTCCATCGTTTTTTTATTTTTTATGATAAATCCCGAACATCAATAATCGGGTCTGAGAATTGGGTTGGATTTTCTAGTATTTGGTAAAGGTTTTTTGCAGCTTCCTCAACGGTGTATAGCTCGTTATTATTTTTTAAATCAATAAATTTCTGAAGCCCCGAAAACTCACTAGGTGATACTTCTCTAATAATTTCTTGCATATTGGTTTCTACAACGCCTGGGGCAACCGAAAAAATAGTTATTCGTTTTTTCGGTTCAACTAATTCTTGTTCTTTCTGAAACACAAGGCTGTACATATCTAGCCCTGCTTTTGAGGCACAGTAAGTTCCCCACGCATCAATGGCATGGCGAGCGGCTCCGGAGCTAACATTTAAGATTGATTTTTCAACTGCTTGGTCTTGGTATTTTGCAGAAAAAGCATTCATTAGACGAACTGGGGCAATTAAGTTTACCGTTATCTCATCAGAAATTGAAGAGGCATTTCGCTTGCCAATACGCAGTATTTCGCCCAGCATTCCGGCATTATTTATAAGTGTAATTTTTTTTGCCTTGGGCAAATCAGGAAAATGTACTGCTTCCAACCCTTTCTCTGTTAAAAAATCGGCAGGAATATGCTTATAGTTTTCATGCGATATAGTTTCACGCCTAGCAATTCCCACAACATAGTTGCTTGGGTTTTTAAGAATAAGCTCTGCTAGGGCTTTCCCTATTCCTGCACTTGTTCCTGTTATGAAGTAATGGTTCATTTTTTTGTATTTAGTAAATTATGGGTGTCCGATGGCATATTCGCCGGGTTTTAAAATTGGGACTTCAAAAAAGGCTGGTATTTTATTTCTTTTAGGGTGAAAAGGGGCGTAAGCCGACTCCCATTTTTTTGTATTATTTGCTCTATAAAGTAGTCGTATTTTATCGGTAGCCACGGAAAGCCCTTGTGCTTTTTCATTAAAATAGAAAAGTCCCTTCCCATCAAAATCATCTGCAAAAACACCTTTTATAGTCCAGTACTGTTTTTTCGAGAGTGTAAATTTTGTATCTTTTGCTGCTTCTGGTGCAATTATATTTAGTGTAACTCTTAGCAGCGACTTGTTTTCACTCTTTTTAACTAATAGTTTAAAATCGGTTTCTTCAAATGTGTACACTTGTCCACTTTCTACTTTTTTGTAGCAATCAACGGTGGCATCTGTAATTTTTTCGTCTAAATCTAGGAAAGTTATAATTGGTTTAAATGGCAGGTTAAATTTTTGGCTGTCTTTTTCGCCCGAAAAGTTGCCCGTAACTTTGTGCATATTAAAATTGGCATCTAGAAATGTAATTTCAATTCTGTTAGAGTTAGCAAACTCTTTTTTTTCTTTAAGGCGTTGTTTTACAAAAACTTCTGCATCGAAAGAAGTTGTGTTTTTTTTTGATTGTGTTATTTTCACTTTTTCGATTTCAAAATGTACAAAGCCCGGGGAGTAAACCCAAGCCTTAAAAAAATCGGACATATCTGTACCCGAGTTTTGGGTTAAAAAGGCTTCAAATTCTTTGGTGGAAACGGTTGTAAATTGTTTTGTATCAAAATATTTATGGATAACAGAGAAGAAAATACTATCGCCTAAATAGCCTCGCATTGTATGTGCAACATCTGCTCCTTTTTTATAAACTGTGCTACCGTAGGTTAGACGTTCTGGCACGCCTGCTACTGCAAAATACCCACCATCGTAACGATGAGCGTTATCTAGAACAAAGCGGTGCCGGTTACGTGAGTAGGTTTTGTAGCGGTAATTTCCATAGACATTTTCAATAAATAGTGCCTCTGAAAAACTTGCCCACCCTTCATTTAGCCACATATCTGATGCTGTTTCGCAGGTTACTAGGTTGCCAAACCAGTGGTGAGAAAGCTCGTGTGCCATTAGGGTTTCCTTTTTTAGTGTGCCATCAATGGCATATTCGGGGTAGGCAATATTGCAAACGTGCTCCATAGCTCCGGAATTAAAAGGTACGCCTACAAAACCGACCCTATCCCAAGCGTAAGGGTAGTAGCTTTTTTCATAGGTTTTAATTGCCTTTGGCAAATTCCGAAAAGAAGTGAGCATTTTTGACGAAAGTTCGGGTTTTACATAAAGCTGTACTGGAAATTCTTTTTCCAAGCCCTTAAAAGTGTAATTTAATTCTTCGTATTCGCCTACGGCGATGGAAACGAGGTAGGTTGGCACTTCCTCATCTTGAAGCCACTTGTATAATTTTGTAGCGTTTGCATTTTCAAAAACGTCGGTTTGTATGCCCGAGCAAACTGCTATATGTGCTGGCTTTACAGTAATGTTGAAATTAAACGTAGCTCTGTCTTCAAAGCTATCAATGCAAGGGAACCAAGCCCGCCCGAAGCCATGGGGTACGGATTTCATACCCACACCTATATTATAGGCTGTGCCGTGCTGAAAGAAAAATCCGCCCCAACTGGGGTCTTCGGCAGGTTGCCCTGAATAAAAAATGGTGGCTGTAAGTTTGTCTTTTTTTGAAAACTTGCCCAAAAGGGGTATTTTTATTTTCCCTCTACTATA
>CAMZKQ010000041.1 GCA_947311265.1 uncultured Chlorobiota bacterium
AATACCTGCACCTATAGTGCCTAGCACAGATACCAACCAGCTACTTATGGCATAGCCAAATCCGCCACCAAAAAACTGGTAGGTGCTACCAAAAAAAAGAGCCAGTGTAATTGAAAGCCAAACTATAAAAAATATAATTCGCCCAGCAAGTTTTCCAAAAGGCTTTTCGTAAGCATTTACTAGGCGTAGCCCCGAGAGAATAAAAATTGGCAAAAAGCCGAATGAGGATAGACCAAACCAGCTGTATATGAACCACATAGAAACAACTGCTCCAAATTTTCCTGCCCAGTTTTGCACCTGCATTTCGGAGTCAAAAATAAGCTCTGTCCATTTGTAGGACACCATGTTTTGGTCTGCCGACCAAGTGAAAAGAAAGGACACAAACGCAACCACTAAGAATATCGAAAATAGTAGTATTGCCCCGCCAGCACTAAACCTAAACTTAGTGTTGTAGCGTAAATTTTCAAGCCGAACTTTAAGGGGTAAGCTGGGTTTTCTTGTGGGTTTGCGTTTCGTGCTTCTTTTTTTTGCGGATGATTTTGCTGCTGCCATTGCAATATGTTAAGTAAACTTGATTTTAGGGAATTGCAAAGTTACATTTTTTTTCCGAAAAGCAAACTTATAAGCCTTTGAAAATGGCGTAATTTTGAATATTTTAAGCCATTTCTTTATTTTTTTGTTTTTGAAATAAAATTGGCATAATTTTTTCACTTTAATTTAGAAATTAATACTCCTCGTTTTCGGACTGCCCCATTTGTGGTTTGCGAGTGCCCAATATTTGCGAAAAGCAAAAAGGAAAGGCTTAGAATAATTACGTTTTAATTTGGGCATCAAAAAAAAGGATTGACTTGCAGGTATAACTTGAACTTGCTAAAACAAATTTTCCCACACAACAGTTGCCAAAAATAAAAAATTAATTACCTTTACAACGACAAACACTGCAGCCCCCTGTTATAACTTAATTCTACGTTTACCTATCCCCTCATTCATCTAAAAATGAAACAAAAAATTACTTTTTTTTTAATCCTAATATTAAGTATATCTACAGGAAATGCCCAAACATTTTCGGACACGACTTGGACACGAACCATGGGCGGTACACTAAATGAGCCTCACGGCTACATGCTCGAAGCCAGAGTAAGTATGATGACCGTCCCGCAAGGGGATATTTATGTGCTTACCAACACCAAATCCTCCGACGGCTGGTTAAATGCACCCACTCAAAACCAAAATGCCTGGCTTATAAAAATGAACGCACAAGGCGATACACTATGGACTAGCGTATTTGGCGGCAGTGGCTACGATGCCGCTACTTCAATTGCCCCCCTACCAGATGGGGGTTGTGCCGTTGCCGGATTTTCGCAATCCAATGATGGCGATTTTCCAAACAATCATGATGCTGATTTAGGACGCTCCGACGGCTTTATTGTCCGTTTCGATGCCGCAGGCAATAAGCTCTGGAGCAAGTTGTATGGCGGATCTAGCAACCCAGTAGGAGGCATCGACCAACTTTACGATATTATTGTAAACCCAGCAGGAGAGCTGGTTTGTGTCGGTAGAAGTTCTTCTATAAATGGCGATTTGCCTGTTGATTTCTCTAAATTTGTTGCCTCATGGTTTTTGAGCGTAAATGCTACAACAGGAGCTATTATAGAAAGTCGCCGCTTAGCGGGCCCCGGACACGACGAAAATAATTTGTGCGATTTATACAAAATTGAAAACGTAAAACAAGGCGAAGGTTATATTACAGTTGGCACACAAACCGAGAATTTTTCTAATACTATCTGGACAGTTCGCTTGGCCGCCGATGGTACAAAAATGTGGGAAACCAAAATCGGTTCAAATGCTGATGTATTAGTAAAAGGCATTTGGGCAACCAATAGCGGTGGGGCAGTTTTGGTATCCAACCTGCAATATGTGGCTACCGAAAATACAGAAACCTTAATTGGGGGCTACGATATTTGGGTTTTTGAAATTGATGCCACAGGCACAATTATTCAGCAATCCCTCTTCGGTGGTACTAGCCATGATATTGGTTATGGCATAATTTCGGATAATGAAGGGGGCTACTACATACCCGCACATACCATAAGCGAGGATATTTACCCAACTACCGATGCTAATTTTGGAGCACCCGATTTTTTACTGCTTCACCTAAATAGTGCACTGGATACTACTGCCACCTACCGCATGGGCGGTAGCGATTCCGATGTTTTAAACGCCCTTACGCTTTCGCCAGATGCTAATGCCTTATACATGGCTGGCTATAGTAGCTCATCGGACGGGTTCTTGCATCAAAATTATGGCGGTAGAGATGTTTGGGTGGCTAAGTTCTGGGAAGAATCCACCTCGCTACATCGCATTGATGCTGACAAAATGAATATCTATCCCAATCCTACAAAAGGGACTTTTACAGTCGAAAAAAGTCTTGGGTTTATAGAAATATACAACGCATTGGGCAGGAAGGTGTTTTCCAAAAAAGGCAGCTTTAGTCGGTTGCAGGTAGATGTATCTTATCTCCCAAAAGGCTTATACTTTGTGAAAAGCAAAAATAAAAAGACTAAGATTTTAATTAACTAGAGGATTATCCCTTCCTAAGGCCTTAGAAGTACTAAAATTATACTACTTTTGCCTGAACTCGTATTTTACAGGAGAGCTAAAATGAAAGTATTGCTTACGAAAATAATTTTGATGACCTGCCTATTCCTTGTTAGCCAAGGAATAGTTACTGCCCAAAATGAAACTGATACAATAAAAGTACCAGCCAAAGCCACAGTATTAAAACTTACCGTTGGGCTAAAAGTTACCCCACCATTTATCATAAAAGAAAAAGGCAAATATACAGGAGTTTGTATCGACTTGTGGGAAAGTGTTGCACAAAAGTTAGGCGTGGTTTATGAGTATAAAGAGTTCGGGCAATCCGAAATTAAAGAGATGCTTACGGCTACCGAAAATGGTAGTATTGACTTGTGTATCAATCCATTAACAGTAACAAGCGAACGTATAAAACGGGTCGATTTTACCCAGCCATTTTTTATGTCCTCCTTGGCAGTAGCCGTTCCAAGGGGCAGTAGTGTAGGGTTTATTTCTATTTTACCTAATCTTTTTTCGCTTAAATTTATTACCGCAATCTTGCTTTTAGCTACCGTTTTATTAGTGTTTGGAGTAACTGTTTGGCTGGTCGAAAAAAAGAAAAATCCGGAGCAATTTCGCCCAGGAATATTTGGTATTGGCGATGGTATTTGGTGGGCTGCTTCTACAATGACCACAGTAGGCTATGGCGATAAAGCCCCTCGCTCTTTTATTGGTCGGGTATTTGGTATTGTTTGGATGTTTACTGCAATCCTTGTTATTTCGAGCCTTACTGGTAGTATTGCAGCCTCACTAACGGCAAGTGAATTGTCCTCGGACATTAAGAGTATCAATGACCTTTCGCATAAGCACACCGGTACAATTGCCGGAACGGGTAGCGATGCGTTTTTGCTACGCAATAAAATAGCACCATACAAGTCTGATTTTAAAACCATTCCTGAAGCTATACATGCACTAGATGCGGGCATTATTGATGCCTTTGTTTACGACCGTCCTGTGTTTGATTATTACGCCTCTCATGAAGATTATGATAGAGGTATTGCCATATTACCCAAGAAATTAAGTATTGATTATTTTAGTTTTGCAGCCCAAAAAGGAAGCCCCCTTTTGCCTAAAATTAATCCAATTATGATTCAAGAATTAGAAAAAATATCATGGTTAGGGGTTTTAGGCAAATATAACTTATCTAAATAAAATTTGAAGAATTTAACAGAAGGCAAAGAGGGTAAAGTTATATTACAATTTGCTATACCAATGCTTATTGGCAGTGTGTTTCAGCAACTATACAATGTTGTGGATAGTATGGTCGTTGGTAACTACCTTGGCAAAGAAGCACTCTCTGCTGTGGGGGCATCGTTTCCTGTTTTTTTGCATTAATTTCGTTAGTTATTGGGGTGTCTTCGGGTACGGGCATTGTTATTTCGCAGTATTTTGGTGCAAAGCAGAATGAAAAAGTACAACTTGGGGTGGATACTATGTTTATCATTCTTTTTGTAGCGGCTTTAATAATTACCTTGCCCGGAATAATTTTTGCAGAAGATATTTTTAGGCTCATAGACTTGCCCGAGGATATTATGCCACAGGCAGTTACCTACTATCGTATAAATCTAGCTGGTTTAATTACGGCATTTGGCTACAATGGTATTGCTGCAATATTCCGTAGCTTGGGCGATTCAAAAACGCCACTTTACTTTCTTATTTTATCCACATTTATAAACATGGCACTCGACATCACTTTTGTTGCCGTTTTTGATTGGGGCATCGAAGGTGTTGCTTATGCTACTGTAATTTCACAAACAGGTGCATTTCTTACTGGTGTAGTTTGGATAAATAGAAAGCACAAATTCCTGCGTATAAACTTCCTGAAATTAAAATTTAATACTGCTATTTTTAAGAAAAGCCTGAAAGTGGGCTTACCCTCGGGTATGCAAACTTTGTTTGTATCGCTGGGTATGGTGGCTATTTTTAAATTTGTAAATAGTTTTGGTACAGACGTAATTGCAGCTTATTCAGCCGCCCTTCGGATTGATACTTTTGCCATAATGCCAGCTATGATTTTTTCGATGGCACTTGCAGCATTTACTGGGCAGAATATTGGAGCAAAAAAAATAGACCGTGTAAAACGAGGGCTTCGCTCTACTTTGTTAATATCAATAGGTGTATCGGTGTTTATTTCGCTAATAATTATTTTTTTCGGAGATGTGTTTATGCACTGGTTTACACCAGAAGAAAAAGTGATAGAAATAGGGCATACTTATTTAAAAGTTGTTGCCTCTTGTTACGTTGTTTTTTCTACAATGTTTCTTATAATGGGTGTGTTTCGTGGGGCAGGGGATACCATTGTGCCAATGTTTATTACTCTTATTGCCCTTTGGGGGATAAGGATTCCGCTTTCTTGGTACTTATCCAGAGCGTATGGCGAACTTGGCATTTGGTACTCTATCCCGTTGGGCTGGGTATTTGGTTTATTCGCCTCAATTATTTACTATTTTACTGGGCGTTGGAAAAAAATAAAATTGGTAGAATAAGTTGGGGCTAAATTGCTTTTTCTATAATCCGAAGGAATTTATCGAGTTGAAATGGTTTTTTAATCCAACCTGTTGCACCTGCTTGTTTGGCTTCCATCTTTTTAGTTTTGTCGGTTTCGCTACTAAGCATTAGTATAGGTGTTTTTTTATAGGCTTCCATTTTTCGTATTTCGGTAACCAGCTCTGCACCGTTCATGCCTGGCATTCGGTAATCTACAACAAATAGGTCTGTCTTATGTTCAGGTTCTTTTAGTATTTCGAGCACTACAAAGGGGTTGTTTGCTGTGGCTACTTTAAAGCCTGCCATTTGCAAGGAGGATTTCATTACTATAACATTGGTTTCAAAATCATCAACAAGCATAATATTACTAATTGAGTTTTTCTCTATATCTGGTTTGTAAGCGAGGTCTTCGGAGAAAAAAATTTCTGCCTCGGGGTATTTAATTATTGATTTGAATAGCTCGTGGTTATCGCTGGTTTTAAGTAGATAACCTCTTGCCCCCGATGCAATTAGCTCTTCCACGTAGGATTGATTTTCGTACATAGAAAGTCCTATTACCACTAAATTTGGGTAGCGTTTTAGGGCTTCTTTTGTGGCTTCAATGCCATTCATTATAGGCATTTCAATATCCATAAAAACGATGTCGGGCTAATGGTTTTCAAGCAGTGCTAAAAAATCTTCGCCATTGCTAGCTTCGGCTATTATCTGAACTTCGCCTGCTGTATGTAGGGTGGCGGTTAGCGATTGCCTGAATATTTTTTGGTCATCAACGAGTATAATTTTTTGTACCATAATTTTGGTTTTTAGGATTAAGTTTTATTAGGAACTATAACGGTTGGGTACTTACGTGTTAAGTAAGTGTAAAAACGAAAAACAAAGATATAAAATTTGAATGTAAAAGTGAAGATTTGTGTTTTTTTTTTAGGTTACACTTTTATCGAGATGGTTGCAGACATGCCTTTGCCTAGTTCGCTTTTAATAACTGCTGTACCTCCGGCTAATTTTGCCCTTTGTATTATATTGTTTAGTCCTATTCCGGCTTTGTTGCTGTTCATTATTTTATCATAATCGAAGCCTTGCCCGTCATCGGAAAAGGTGAGTTTTATTGTGTTGTCTTTCTCGCTAAGTACGATGTTGATAGTTTCGGCTTCGCCATATTTTAGTGTGTTGTTTATCAGTTCGTTAACGGCTCTAAAAAGTTGAAGCTCTTTATCTTGGTCTAAATCGGCATTATAATCTTGTGCATCAAAATTAATTTTAATTGTTCCTATTTGATTAATCCTATCAACAAAGTTTTCTAGCGATGTTTTTATGCCAAAGTGGGCTAAGTCGTGGGGGCGAATATTTACGGCAATTTCTTTGGCATTTTTCCCAGCTTTGTCAATAAGAGTTATGGCTTCGTTGAGCATTTTGTTCGCCCTTTCGGGGTCTGCGTTGGAGCGTTTTACGATGTTTAGGTACATTTTTACTGCGGAGAGTGTTGCTCCTAGACCGTCGTGTAAATCTTTTGCAAATCGGGAGCGTTCTTTTTCTTCGGTGGCAATAATGGTATCTAGTTTTATTTTTTCTGCCAGAATACGTTCGGAAATATCCCGCCCAGTAGATAGTACAACTTGCTTGCCGTAGTATTCTATTAGGGTGCTGTTTATTTCTACTGGGAATATCTCCCCTGTTTTTGTTATGTTTTCTATCTCGAAAGTTACTGACTCTTTTGTCCTAAGGTTGCTGCAAAGGTTTTCTCTTTGGGGGTAAAATTGTTCGGAAATAAAAACGCCTGTATTTAGTTTCAGAAGTTCTTCTTTTGAGTAGCCGAGCATTTTGCTTGCTGTATTATTTGCCTCAAGTATTTTCCCTCCGGGTTCGTTAATAATAATGGCATCAATATTTTTGTCGAACAAAGTTCGGAAGTTTTTTTCGCTTAATTTGAGTGCTTCTGTGCGTTGTTCTACTAGGCTTTCTAGTTGGTTTCTGTATTTTTTAAGTTCTTTTTCGGCGGCTTTTCTCTCGGAAATATCTCTTGAAATACCCCCTACTCCAACTGGCTTGCCTTGCTTATCATATACTATATGCCCTATCACTTCGGCAGGAAAAACGTGCCCGTTTTTTTTAACGTATTCTACTTCTAAGCGGGTGTATTTTTGTTGGCGTTTATCAGTATTTTTAGCCTGTATTCTTATGGCTTCTCCAATGGCTTTTCGCATCTTTTTTAAGGCTGTTTCGGTATGGAGTTGCTCTATTTTTATGGTGTAAATCTCCAGCGGAGAGTAGCCTGTAAAATCTTTGCAGGAAGGGCTTACATAGAGTGGGTTCATTTGCATGTCCATCATCCAAATAAAATCGGTCATGTTATTGGCAAGGAGGTTGTATTTGTCGATACTCTCTTGCAGTTCTTGCAGGGTTTCGTGCTGTGAGGTGATATCGTCTAGCAGAACGAGTATGCCTTTGCTGTCCTCCCAGTCGATAAGTTGGGAGTAGGCTTTAACGTATTTTGTTTCGTTGTTTAATGTAATAATTCTAAAATTGGTAGTACTCCCTATGGCTTCGCCTCTTTTTTTTCGTTGGTAAAATTCATAGACTTCTTTTTTGTCTTCAGGGTGTACCAAATCCATAAAATACTTTGTGGCTAGTACTTCTTTTGTTGTATCTGCTATTTTGGTGAGCTTGGTATTGAAGAATACAAAGTTGTTATTTTGTAGAACAAAGATGCCTTCGTTTGCATTTTCGAGTACATGGTTAAGTTTTTGTTCGTTTTTCTTTACTTTAATTTCAGATTTTTTTACTTGGGTAAGGTCTCTTGAAATGCCTACAATACCAAAAACCTCGTTGTCTTTATTTCGCATTATTGCCTTTGTGGTATCGAGGAACCGTTTGTTGCCGGTATTATCTGTAAGCCACTCTTGGTACTGAAAAACTTGTTTAGTTTCAAAAACCTCCGTGTCGGAGTTAATAAATACCTCTGCTCTTTCCTTTTCAAAAAAGTCGTAATCACTTTTGCCCACTATGGCCTCTGTTGTTGTACCTAAAAAATTAGCGAAGGTTGTATTGCAACCGGTGTATTTGCTTTTTTTATCTTTATAAAAAATAAAATCTGGGATAGAGTTGATGACTGCATCTAGCTTTTTTTTACTCTTGCCAAGGGCAGTTTGTATTGTTATTCTTTCTTGCAGTTCCAGCTCCATTATTCTGCTAGATTCAATCCTTTGCAGTTGGGTATTTACTCGGGCAATAAGTTCTTCTTCGTAGAATGGCTTGGTAACATAATCGGAGCCACCAATCTGAAAGCCTTTTACAACGCTTTCTTTTTCGGTTTTGGCAGTAAGAAATATTATGGGTATATGTTTAGTTTTATCGTCTTTTTTTAGTTGTTCACAGACCTCAAAGCCGCTCATTCCGGGCATCATAATGTCAAGTAAAATTAGCTCTGGGAGGTTATTCTGTGCAAATACTATTGCTTCTTTTCCATTTTGTGCAATACCGATATTAATACCGTTGGACATTAAAATATTTGCGGCAACGTTTATATTATCAACCACATCATCGACAATAAGGACTGTATGTTTCATTTGATTATTTTTTCTGTAAATTTAGAAAATTAAAAGAAATAATTAGTTCGATTTTTAAAATTAAATTTTGATTAGTCCATTTCTATAAAAATAAAGGGCTTGGTTTAGTATTAGCTCTATAGTTTCAGTGGGCAAATCTTGGCTTGGGTTAATCCTGAAAATTTTCATGCGAGAACGCTTGCCTTGTTCTAATACTGGGTGGTTAATTCGGTTGCCTTCTACAATGCCAATGTATGGTTCTTGTGTTTTTTTATCAGTCCATAAATAGCAAAACATTTTGCCTTTGTAGCAAAAAAATGGCATGCCATACTTCCAAGCTGGCGATATATTTTTATCTAAGGCAAGAATAAACTCTCGCAAGGCGAGCAAAGTAGCTCTTGTTGGTTCTTTCTTTGCGAAATAATAATTATCTAAATTGTTCATTGCTTTTTAGGTGCTAAAATCTTGCCAAACACTTTGGCTTTAAACAGTAGTTACAAACAGAATAAAAAAAATCCGCATAGCGGTTGATGCTATACGGATTTTGAGTTCCCTTATATTAAGGGCAATTAAAAACAGGTACTACAAATTATTCCAGTTTTTCGTATCTTAAATGCTGTTGTGCTTAGCATGTATTTCTAACTTTTTTATTACATTACAAAGATAAAGTTATTAGATTACCTAAACGACTAAAAAAGTGAACAAAAAGTAAACGAAAATTTTTTTATTTGCCAATTCAAATATCTTTTATTTTTTAAGTATTTTCAATCTTGTTTATTTGTTATAAAAAGTTAAATTTGCATTGAACTAAAAAGAAAAGGTACAAAAATTGAAGCTAAACCTTATTTTATAAAATTAAAACCCATGAGAAAAACACTATCAATCTTTTTTATTGTAACCATTACAATAGGTAGCCTTTATGCACAACCCTCGGACAGTTTAATAGTTACTGCCGAAAACCAAGAGGCACAGTTGGCTTATAATAATGGTGTAAAACTATTTTCAGCTAAAAACTATGCTGCCGCAGAAAAGAAATTTACAGAATCCATACGCTACGATGCCAATTTTGTAAGTGCCTATTTTAGCCGTGCTAATGCAAAAACACAGGTGGGCAATAAAAAAGGAGCAATAGCAGATTTTAATAAAACAATAAGCCTTGCCCCACAAATGGGAGATGCGTATTTTGGGCGAGCATACGCTCACTTCCTTTTGGGAGATTACAAAGCGGCAAATAAAGATTTGGATAAAGCCGAAAAAAACAATTATAAAAAAGCATCGCTAAACTATTATAGAGGTGTCATTTTTTTTCAGGACAGTAGGTATAAAAAAGCCCTCAAAGAATTTAACAAAGCCATAAGCAAAGACCTCAAATATGCTTACGCATATAATGTGACAGGGGCAGTACAAAAAGAAGATTAAACGACTTTAAAGGGGCAGAGGCAGACTATAAAAAAGCAATTCAAGTAGATAGCAAATTTGCTATCGCTCATAATAATTTAGGCAGCGTTTTAAAAAAAGAAAACAAAAATATCGAAGCCAAAAGAGCATTCTCAAAAGCCATAGAACTAGACCCTAACTACTACATGGCATACAACAACCGAGGAAGTGCTAAATACGCTAAGCAAGATTTTGACGGTGCAGTTGCCGACTTCAAAAAAGCATCGGAGCTTAAACCAAACTACGCTTTTGCACACAACAATTTAGGCACAGCCCTGTTGCGTCTGAAAAAATACAAAGAAGCCCTTGCGGCTTTCAACAAAGCCATTAGTTTAGATGCCCAATACACCACGGCCTATGCCAACCGAGCAAGTGCAAAAGAAATGCTGCACGACCTAAAAGGCGCTTGTGCCGACTGGAAAAAAGCAAAACAATTAGGCATTAAAAATCCTGAGGTTTTTATGCAAAACTGCAAATAAAAAGCTCTAAGACCTATTTTAGAGTGTTTCTCTCATTAATTAAAACCAGATAAAAGATTATATACCAATGAAAAAAATTATAACTAGCCTATTTATCCTCCTCATTTTTACAGGTATAGCTTCTGCCCAAGTGTACGAAGTAGAAATTAACTTTAAAGAATTTAAAATTAAAACAAAAAAGAAGGCTACAAAGAGGCAAAATCTGCAATAAAAAAAGGCAATGGCTTTTATGAGTACAATACAAGAGGGTACTACGAAAAGGCACTTTTTCAGTACATGAAAGCCTACGAATACAATAAAGAAAATGCCGAGCTAAATTTCAAAATAGGATACTGTTACCTACACACCTTATATAAGATGAAATCCTTGAGCTTTTTGCAATCTGCTTTCGACCTAAAACCAGAAGTGAGTTTCGATATACATTACCGCCTTGGGCAAGCCTATCATTACAATTATATGTTCGATACTGCCATTGAGCATTACAGCAAATTTAAAAACAATGTACCCAACGAGGTATATCTTGTTTTTGCAAAAGCAGTAAATAAAAAAATTAAAGAATGTAAATATGGAGCTGAATTTCAAATGGACGTTAAAAACGTAATGGTGCAAAATATTGCCGAGCTAAACACCGCTTTTGGCGACTACTCCCCACTAATTACTGCCGATGAAGATGTACTTATTTTTACCTCCCGAAGAGAAGGAAGCAGCTTCGGAGAAATATCAAAACAAGATGGGCAGTATTTTGAAGATATATACATATCCACCAAAAGAAATGGCACTTGGCAAACCCCCAGAAACATAGGCAAACCACTAAACACAAAAGGACATGATGCCACCGTTGGGCTTTCTGCCGATGGGCAAAAGTTATTTATTTACCGAGATTTGGATATTTATTACAGCGAGCTAGAAGGCAACACATGGTCAAAACCCCGAAGAATGCCACGAACAATAAGCTCAAAAGACTATGCTGAAAATTCAGCCTGCTTTTCTACCGACGAAAAAACAATCTACTTTGTAAGAGGAAAAACCGCCGACCCAAAAACCTCAAACGGCGATATATACTATAGCAAGCTAGTAAACGGAAAATGGCAAAAAGCAAAAAAACTCGGCGGAAGAACCCTAAATACACCCTACGACGAAGACGGTGTTTTCCTTCACCCAGACGGGCGAACATTATATTTTAGCTCCAAAGGGCATAACTCCATGGGTGGCTATGATATTTTCTCTTCCACTTTGGACGACCACGGAAACTGGTCTAAGCCAGTAAATATGGGTATTCCCGTAAATTCACCCGACGATGATATTTACTTCGTAATGGCTGCCGATGGCAGAACGGGCTATTACTCATCAGTAAAACCTAGCGGACGTGGTGCAACCGATTTGTATAAAATGGTCTTTGTAAAACTAGACAAGCCACTTTTTATAGATACCGAAGACAATTTAATAGCCTGCCTAGAAAAACCAGTAAGCGAAGCCAGTGTTGGCGAAGTGGTTGAAATTAAGAAAAATTACCTAACCATTGTAAAAGGCACAATTACCGATGCCGTTACAAAAGAAAAGCTAAAATCGAAAATTGAAATATCGGATAACGACACAGGAAAAAAATTATTAACCCTATACTCTAATCAATTAACAGGCAAGTATTTAACAGCACTTGCTTCTGGTAAAAACTACGGCATGGCAGTAACTACAGATGGTTATTTATTCCACTCCGAAAATTTTAATATCCCCAAAAAAGCAGAATACCAAGAAATTACAATAGATATTGAACTTTATAAACTAAAAAAAGGCTCTAAAGTAGTCCTTAAAAACATCTCTTTTGATACCGGAAA
Organism: uncultured Chlorobiota bacterium; assembly: GCA_947311265.1. GTDB lineage: Bacteria > Bacteroidota > Bacteroidia > Bacteroidales > JAADGE01 > CAMZKQ01. The sequence continues at coordinate 12,412 of CAMZKQ010000041.1, forward strand.
ATACATACTAAAGCCAGCCTCTAACGTAGAATTAAATCGCCTAACTAAAATTTTAGAAGAAAACCCACAGATACGCATCGAAATATCAGGACATACCGACTCTCAAGGCAATTACAATGGCAATGTAACACTATCTAAAAACAGAGCATCGGCAGTAGTAAGTTACCTTATAAGGCAAGGCATCAGCAAAAGTAGGCTAACCTCTAGAGGGGCTTCTTGGGACGAGCCAATTGATACTAACAAAACAAAAGCTGGGCGAGCAAATAACCGCCGAGTAGAGTTTAAAATCCTTTAAAACACCATATCATGAAAAAAAAATATTATAGTAATTATTGCAATATTATTATCAGTATCAACACTTGTTGCACAGCAACAAATCCCTAACGGGGATTTTGAATTGTGGGACAATAGTACGACTGCAACAGGTTGGAACTCAGTATCTTTAGGGGCATTTCCTACTGCCGTTCAGCTAGATAACGGCGAACAGCAATCGGGAAATTATGCTGCTAAAATTACATCAGGCAGCTTCTTTGGGCAAGGCTACCCGGGCATGATGACTTATGGCGAGATTGATTTTATAAACTTCTCCATTTCTGGTGGAGTGCCATTTACCGACCGCCCAACAAGTATAAGTGCACAGCTAAAATATTTCCCTGCAAATGGCGACTCTATGATGATGCTTGCCTACTTTACCAAGTGGAATGTAAGCACCCAGCACTCCGACACCATCGGGGCAACCGCCTACATTGGGGGAGACCAAATCCCAGAATACACCAAAATAAACTACCCTATTTTTTACCTTTCGGAAGAAAATCCGGACACGGTAAATATTCTGTTTTTAGCCTCGGATTTATCCATAGAAGCCGGGAGCACACTCTATATTGATAGTGTGGCGATGGAATATGGCGTGCAAGTATTGCCTACATTTGCTTTGCCAGCAACTGCCCGCTCGGTAACTGGATTTACTGCCAACTGGCTACCACTGCTTACCGCAGATAGCTTCGCTATAGATGTAGCATACGATGAGGCATTTACTAACTTTGTACCCAATTACGAAAATGCAAATGCAGGCACCGGATTTAATATGCAAATAACTGTACCACAATCCACTAACCCGCTCTACTACCGAGTACGAGCCCTCTATCCGGGCAACGAAGTGAGCCTAAACTCTAATACAATTGAGGCTGCATTACCATACCCAACCACCAGCTTACAAGCATCAGACACTACACACAATAGCTTTATTGCCCACTGGAACCCAGTAGATGCAGTATCGAGCTACAGCATAGATGTTTCCCAATTTGCTGATTTTAACTCATTTGAAGCCAGTTATCATAATTTTGATGTAGGCAATGTTACCGAATTTTTAGTTACAGGACTGGCAAGCAACACAGAATATTTTTACCGCATAAGCGCCAATTATGGCATCGAACGCAGCGAGCCGTCTAACGTTATTTCTGTAATTACAGACATTGCAACAAGTACAACTGAGCTAGAAAAAAATAGCCCTCAAATATTTACTCACGAAAATAAAATTACAATCCGCTTTGCGGAAGGGCAAAATGCAACAGTAGAAATATTTAATATGCTAGGGCAAAATATAGCCACTCAATTCTCTGGAAAACAGACTACTGTACCAGTTCCAACCAAAGGAATTTATATCGTAAAAGTAAGCACCGGGAATAAGGTATTCGCTAAAAAAGTACTGGTAAAATAACAAGAAGTTATGTATGAAATAAACAGAACCCAAAACAGTATCTCTAAACTCCCTGAAAAAACGTTTTCAGAATTAAATTTTAGAGAACGAGAGCATTTGCAAGAATGGATTGCCAATAACCCGGCATCGCTTGGCGAAGAGTTATTAATTATTCAGAAAGAGTTTAGCGGTTTTGAAGATACCAGAGAAAGACTAGATTTACTAGCCTTGGATAAAGATGGAAATTTGGTAATTATTGAAAACAAGCTTGATGATTCAGGAAAAGATGTTACTTGGCAATCTATAAAGTATGCTTCATATTGTTCAAGCCTTAGCAAGCAAGATATTATTGAAATTTATCAAAAATATTTAGTAAAAACAGGAAGCTCTGAAAATGCAGAAGAAAAAATATCTGTTTTTTTTGAAAATGCAGAATTTGAAGAACTCTTTTTAAACCAAGGGCAAAACTCGCAAAGAATAATACTAGTTGCTGCAAATTTCAGAAAAGAAGTAACCTCATCGGTACTGTGGTTGATGAATTTTAAAATAAAAATTCAGTGCTTTAAAGTTACACCATATCAATTAGACGGAAAGTTGTTTTTAAATATCGTACAAATATTGCCACCAAAAGATACTGAAGACTTGGCTATAAAATTTGCTTCAAAAGCTGAGGAGGAAATAAAAGTTAAAGAAAGAGTTAAAAAGAGTAACTCCAAGAAGGCGGCTTTTTGGGCACAGTTTTTAAGTGCTAGTAACAAGCAAAATAATATTTTTTCCAAAACCTCGCCAAGAGAAGACTATTGGGTTTCGACAGGAATGGGTGCTAGCGGAATAAGCCTACTCCTTTCTATAAATAAAAAGCAAGTTCAATGTCTTGTTGAAATACTTACGAAAGATAAGCAAAAAAATGAAGACGCATTTGACTATTTATTTACTCAAAAAGAAAAAATTGAAAAAAGTATAGGAGAGAAATTAATTTGGGATAGAATGGACGATAATAAATCTTGTAAAATAAGGTTAATACTTCAGGGAGTGAATTACCTTGATGAAAAAGACCATACTAAAATTAATGACTTTTTTATTGATGCTTCTACCCGTTTTGATAAAGCATTTAGAGAGCCTGTTGAACAATTAAAAAAGCTACTGAAAGGGTAAATAACTTCTTACAATGTAGTTACATAGCACTCTAAAAGAAAATATTAAAAAAGAGGCTTGGTAAATATTACCAAGCCTCTTTTTTAATTAGACTATTCTGTTAAACCCAGAAAGAGTTACAGCAGTATTAGATTAGTAATTAGAATTGAACTGAAAGCCCGATAGCTAAAATCTCTTTAATTTGTAAGCGTTTGCTTGGCATTGCGTCCATAACGCCATCGTTATTTCTATCTACTACAATATCAATATCATCATCATATAAAAGTTGAGTGGCAATGCTGGCAGTAATGTATTTGTTTACTTTCATGCTCAATAGTGCTTCAACATTCACATCAATATTTTGAGGGTTGTGTAAATAGTTAGAGAAAAAATCTGCTTTCACCTGAAACGCAACATTTTTCATCAGCTCTGCTTTGTACATTGCTTTTAAGTATCCCCCTACCTCGTAGCGAATATTTTCCCCGGGGGTAGTTACTACTCCTGCATCGCTTAAAACTGCAGGTTCAACACCAAAAGCACCGGCATCAGCGAGGTCTTGGTTGCCTACCATCGTAATTTTTGCGGTTAAAGGCGCTAAGAATAATGTAAAATTGCTGCTTGGTTTGTAATCCATACCAATGGCACCAAGCAAGTAAGCAGGGGCTAAAAAGTCGGAAATTATAACCGAATCATTAGGGTAGTTATACCCTTCGGCAAACTGGGTTTTAAAGTTTAAAAGCCCAGCATAGTAGAAATTTTTGTAGGCTTGCCGTCCGTACTTAGAGGCAAAGTCAATTTTATCGTCTGTTTTTAGGATACTTACCGCATCATTTTTTCCTTGGCGGAGGATACCAAAACCTAAATCAAGGGTGTTGTCCCAAGTTGATTTTCCTTTTCGGTAATTGCCGTACATGCTACTCATGGCATTCAGGGCTATTGAGTTAAGCCCACCTGCTGACCAATTTTTTAAAGCCGTTTGGCTAAAGTTAAGGGCTGCTACGCCGCCAAAATGCCAACCGTAAATAGAGTCGGTATTTAGTTTTTTTAGGGTTTCTTCGCCGTCTGTAACTTGTGCAGATGCTAGCCCAGCACTAATAAAAAGGAGTAAAATTAAAGTAATCTTTTTCATAAAAATGGTTTATTAATTGGTGAAATAAAAACGCAAAATTAAAAATAAATTTTAATTAGCCTTATTATTTTAGTAAATTATATGGAATATTTATGAGCTTGGTATAAAAAGTAGCCCTACGAGTGTTTTTTGAAAGAATATCCCAAATTCTCAATTGAAAACCAGCCAATTACAACACTCGTAGGGCGGCTAATTACTCTTTTTTTAGTTTTAGACCGGACTCATTTGTTTTATAAAACTAGCTTTAATCGAATTATTTTTTGTGCCATAACATTTGCCATTTTTACTTCCGACTCGTAAGTTCTGCCTGCTATGTGTGGTGTTAGGATTACATTTTCTGTATTTATTAGGTATTTAAAGTCATCAGAAATCTCATTTTTAAAAAGATTTTCAAAATCTTTATTTTCATATTCGAGCACATCTAGAGCTGCCCCTAGGATTTTTCCTTGTTTTAAATACTTTACAAGTGCCGATATTTTTAATACTTGCCCTCGGGCAGTATTTGCGACATAAATAGCTTTTTTAAATTGGCTAAAAAAAGCAGCATTGCCCATAAATTTTGTTTCCGCAGTAAGCGGAACATGGAAACTGACAACGTCTGCCTTGTCAAAGATGGCTTGCAAGTTGCAACTTTTAGCAAACTTATCGCTATAGTTTTTTCGGTACTTGTCGTAGGCAATAACGCTTGTGCCAAAGCCAGATAACCGCCGGGCAAAAGCACCGCCCATGTTGCCATAGCCTATTATTCCGACTGTTTTACCAAAAAGTTCGTAGCCACGGTTGGGGTTGCGTTGCCAAAGCCCGTTTTTAACTTCATTGTTTGATTTAGAAATATTTGCAAATAGCGAGAGCAACATACCTACGGTATGCTCGGCTAAAGCCCCTCGGTTGCCTTCTGGCGAATTTATGCAGTGGATATTTTTGCTTTCTGCGTATGCAGTTTCTACGTTTTCCATTCCGGCACCAGCACGGGCAATAAATTTTAATTTTAGGGCTTTATCAATAAGAACTTTGCTGATGCTAAAACGGCTACGAATGATTACCCCTGTGTAATTCTGTATTTCGTTTTCTAGCTCTGCTTGGCTTATTTCGGTACGAATATCACAAATAAAACCAGCTTTATTGAGCTGTTCTGCTAAGTTTTTATGGATATATTCTGTAATTAAAACCTTGTTCATTTTAGAAGTTATAAGTTTGTATAGTTGGGGTTTTGGTAGCGAAGTTAATAAAGAGCATCAGGCGAAAGCCTGTAAATTGGGTGTCTATTAAAGTGAGATAAACTAAACCTTGTAGGAATTTATTTGTAAACTATGCCCATGATGATTATATCA
>CAMZKQ010000042.1 GCA_947311265.1 uncultured Chlorobiota bacterium
ATAAAAATAGGGGTGTGGTGGAGGTGGCTCATTTTTTTGTGTTTAAAACACAAATTTAAGCTATTTTTTGAAATTTATTTTTGTTTTGGGTGTTTTTTTATTTGCTACCTTTGCTTTTTAATTTGAATTAAAATTTGTTTAAAATCTAATAATGACACATATTAAAATTAAAGTCTGTGGCATGCGAGAGCCTGAAAATATAAGTGCCTTACTAAAACTAAAACCAGATTTTATTGGCTTTATTTTTTTCAAAAAATCAGCTCGTTTTGTAAGCGAAAGTTGCCTTTCGCCAGATTTGCGAGCGGTATTAAAGGCGGTAAAAAAAACGGGTGTTTTTGTAGATGCTAAAAAGGAGTATATTTACGATAAGATTAAAAATTACCAGCTTGATTTTGTCCAGCTTCATGGCAATGAAACGCCTGAATTTTGCAAAGCAATCCGAACTCAAATTGGGGTAATTAAGGCTTTTGGTGTTGATGAGCATTTTGATTTTACGCAACTAAATGCGTACTATGGGGCTTGTGATTATTTTCTTTTTGATACAAAAACCGCCCAAAAAGGCGGTTCTGGGCAGAAGTTTCCATGGGCGACTTTAGCTAACTATAAACTTGATATTCCCTTCTTTTTAAGTGGTGGCATCAATGGGCAAGATGCCCAAAGCATAAAGGAAATAGAACACCCTTCGTTGTTTGCAGTAGATATTAATAGTCGCTTCGAGCTTTTTCCGGGCTTGAAAGATATTGACAAATTAGCTTATTTTTTTAAGTCCTTTAAAAGTGGAGTTTAGTCCTGCTCATTTTCAGCCACAAGGTTTATATACTTGTCTATCAAAGCCAATAGTTTTACTCTATTAATGGGTTTAGAAATATAATTATCGCAACCCGAACTTAAAATTCGCTCTTTTTGTCCAGCCATTGCGAAGGCAGTTTGTGCTATAATTGGTAGTTCTGGCTGCATTTCTTTTATAATAGCAGTGGCTTCGTACCCGTCCATTACAGGCATTTGTATATCCATGAGTATTAGGTCAATATCGGCAGTTGCTTTGCAGTATTCTACGGCTTCTGTGCCGTCTTTTGCCCAAAGTATTGTTGGTTTTGCCTTTTTTAGTACTGCATTTAGGTATTTAAAGTTAGTGTATTCGTCTTCTGCAATAAGTATTATTTTATTTCCCCAATTATAATTTTTTGGAAGGTTGCTTTCTGGGGTTTCTGTACGAAGTTGGTTTTGATAAGTTCTTTGTGTAATCGGGATTGTAAATCTAAACGTAGAGCCTTCTCCATACTCCGATTCTGCCCAAACTACGCCCCCCATTAGCTCTATTAATTTCCGGGATATTGCTAAGCCTAAGCCAGTTCCTCTATGTAAGGTTTCGGCATTGGCGTTGCTAATTTTTGTAAAGCGGGTAAATATTTTTTCTAAGTGTTTTTTTTCGATGCCTATTCCACTATCTTTTACATAAAATTCAAGCACAGGTTTGTAGTTGCTTTCTTTTTGCTCGCAACCAAACTCAACGGCTCCATTGTCGGTAAATTTAATGGCATTATTAAGCAGGTTTATTAACACTTGTTTAAGCCTAACAGGGTCTGTTTCAATCTGATAATCTTTTAATGGTAAATTTTCGATAACTGGTAAGTGGGCTTTATTGAGGGCTATTTTTTGCTCATTTATCGAGGCATATACATCATTTAATACTTCTGAAACGTCGGTAACGGCCTTTTTTATATTAATTTCGCCCGATTCTATTTTAGAAATATCAATAATATCATCAATAAGAGTCATTAGGCTAACACTACTAGATGTTATATAGTTGATATATTCGGTGCGTTCTTCGGGTAATAAATCGGGGTCGGATAGGATATTGGAGAAGCCAATAATTGCATTCATTGGGGTACGAATTTCGTGCGACATATTAGCCAGAAATGCGGATTTTAACCGGTCGGCACTTTTGGCTTCTTTTATGGCTTTTCGGAGTTGCCTTTCGTACTGTACCCTTTCGGTAATATCTTTAACAATAATTACAATGTACTCTGGGCTATTGTATTTATTTTTCATTAGCCCCACCGAAACCTCCGCAGGAAACATAAATCCTGTATTGTGTTTCATTTGGTAATCGACATTCTTAAGTTGCTTTTCATCGGCCACAAGGGCATCAATATCGGTAGAGAATTGCACATAGGAAGCCTCTGTAAAAAGCTGTGCATTTTTGAGTACTTTTAGGCTTTGGGTTTCAAATCCAAAAAGCTCTAGTGTTGCTTTGTTGGATTCGATTATATTGCCCTCCATATCCGAAACGAGGATAGCATTTGGCGAGGCGTGTAGTATGTTTCGGATTTTAAGCTCGCTTGTTTTTTCGGCCTCGATGGCCATTTTTATTTCAGTAATGTCCTGAAAAATCCCAGTTACAGAAATGGGTATCCCGGCACCGTTATGCTCAATTTCTGCCGATGCGGATATTATTTTCTGTTCACCATCTGCCCCATTTATTCTAAATTCGCAGCTTGCATTTTGTTTTTCAAGAAAGGCATCGCTGTAGAAACGTTTAAATTTAGTCTTATCTTTGTTATTAATAGAGGCCGTTACAATAGCATAAATTTCGGTGCTTTTTGAGGGGTTAAAAATCTTAGCAAATTCTTCAGAATAATAATTTTTGCCGTCTATAAAACTATGTTCCCAACTGCCAATTTGAGCAATTTGCTGTGCTTTTTCTAGCCCTTTTTGTATCTTTTTTAGCTTTGTTTCTGCCTCTCTAATTTCTGTGGTATCGAAAATCGTGCCGTAAACACGCATGATTTTATTGTTGGTTCGGGCAATATCGCCTCTAGCACTTATTATCCTAATCCCTTTATTGGGGTTCATTATTTTAAATTCAAAAGCAATTAACTTTGGGTTATTTAGTGCTTTTCTAACATTTTCTTTAAAATGTTTAAACTCCGAGGGCAATAAAGAGTACCTAAAGATTTCTCTTGTAGTGTAGCCATCAACGCTATCTGTCAAGCCAAAAATTTGGAACATTTCTGGCGACCAAGTTACCTCGTTGCTTGCCACGTCCCAATCCCAGCTACCAATATGTGCCAATTGCTGTATTTCATCAATCTTTTTATGATTTTTCTTAACCAGCTTCCAATTCTCGTAAGTTTCAGTAATATTTGTGCCAGCAAACCACCTCAACCCAGGGTGAGAGAGGGTATATAAGTCAATCTCGTCCCAAGCAATGCGATAGCGTTCGCCTGTTTTATTTTTTACATGGGTTTCAAAATTGCGAACAAGGCTTTTCTGGCTTGTGAATACTTTTAATGCCCTCTTTTTTACATTGGGGCTAGGTATTATTACTGATAAAAAGTTAGGTGTTTGTAAAACGTCTTTTGTTGAGTAGCCAAATAGGGTTTCGCATTTACTGTTCCAAAACTGGATTTCGCCTTGGGTATCAATGGCAAAAATATGGATTGGGAAATTTGTAAAAACAGTACTTAGCCTTTTTGTGGCAGCAGTTATATCTTCATTGTTTAAAATTGGCATAGTGGTTTTATTTTGACCCAACTAAGGGTAGCACCTTAATTTTGGAATATAAAAATACGTAAAGCATAAAAAGGCTCTAGAAACAAAGGTAATTATTTTATGCAAATTTTAAAATGAAATTTTTATAACTATTTTTTGAAAATCCGCATTAAAATAGATGAGTTGTGTTTTGCGATTTTTCGTATTCTATATCAGCAGGCAAATTTAATTCTCTTGATGCGGCTACTGCAAGTTGGTCGCACACTTCATTTTCAGCATAGCCGGCATGTCCTTTTATCCAAGTAAATTTTACCGAATGTTTACGATAAACCACTAAAAAACGCCGCCACAAATCGGGGTTTTTCTTTTTGGCGTAGCCTTTTTTCTCCCAAGAAAATACCCAGCCTTTTTCTACGGCATCAACTACATATTTTGAGTCCGAAAAAACCATCACTTCAAAGCCCTCTTTTTTTAGGGCTTCCAAGCCAATAATTACCGCCAATAGCTCCATTCCATTATTTGTGGTTTTCCTAAATCCACCCGATAATTCTTTTCTGTGGTTGCCTGCCAATAGCACCGTCCCGTAGCCCCCTGGGCCTGGGTTACCTCGTGCAGCACCGTCAGTATATATTGTTATTTTCATGTATTTTTAATTGTAAACTATAATCCAAATTTGTATCCTTTTAAATTTATTTTAACTTTGAAAATATATTTTCAAAATAACAAAATATTAAGTAGTATGAAATATATTCTTTCGCTAGACCAAGGCACAAGCAGCTCCCGTGCTATCCTATTCGACAAAAATAAACAAATTGTAGGGATTGAACAAAAAGAGTACCAACAATATTATCCTGCTGCCGATAGGGCCGAGCAGAACCCGCATGAAATATGGGAGTCGCAGCTACTTACCGCAAAAACATTGCTCACTAAACTGAATATCCGCCCCAGCGAAATTGCTGGCATAGGGATAACCAACCAGCGAGAAACTACCATAGTTTGGGATAAAAAAACAGGTGAGCCAATATATAATGCCATCGTTTGGCAAGACAAAAGGACAGCCGAATATTGCGAATTGCTAAAAACAGAGGGGCTAGAAAAATACATTACCGAAAATACGGGTTTACTAATTGATGCCTACTTTTCGGCAACAAAAATCCAGTGGATATTACGCCATGTAGAAGGAGCAAAAGAATGTGCCATAAATGGTGAGTTGCTTTTTGGCACAGTGGATACTTGGCTAATTTGGAAATTATCGGGTGGGCAACTTCATATTACCGACTATTCAAATGCCTCTCGCACCATGATTTTTAATATAAAAACTCTACAATGGGACGAGAAGCTGTGCAAAGCCATGGGTATTCCGATGCAAATGTTGCCCGAGGTTAAAAATTCTAGCGAACTATATGGCAAAACTGCACCTTCTTTATTCGAGGGCGTGTCTATCCCCCTTGCCGGGATAGCAGGCGACCAGCAAGCGGCACTTTTTGGGCAGAAATGCTTTAGCCCTGGCAACGCAAAAAGCACTTATGGTACCGGCTGTTTTATGCTTATGAATACCGGTGGGAAAAGAATTATATCTAAAAATAAGCTCCTAACAACGATTGCTTGGAGTATAAATAATGAAATTACTTACGCCTTGGAGGGCAGCGTTTTTATAGCTGGTGCAGCAATAAAATGGCTGCGAGATGGCCTCAAAATTATCCGCTCGGCAAAAGAAGTAGAAAAAATTGCACAAGAATCAACCGCCTCCGAAGGGGTCTATTTTGTTCCTGCTTTTGCAGGATTGGGCGCCCCCCACTGGGATATGTATGCCCGTGGAGGAATCTTTGGGCTAACACAAGGCGTTACCGAAAAAGATATTGTGCGTGCCACTTTGGAGGCTTTGGCCTACCAATCCAAAGATATTCTTGATGCCATGAGTGCCGACTCTCAAATAGACTTGCGTCTATTAAGGGTAGATGGCGGTGCGTCAGTAAATAATTTCCTGATGCAGTTTCAAGCAGATATTCTTGATGCAAAAGTAGTTCGCCCCCAAATTATAGAGTCTAGTGCAATGGGAGCTGCATTTTTAGCTGGTCTTGCCGTTGGCTTTTGGAGCATGAACGGTATTTCTGAAAAGCTAAAAAATAGAACCATCTTTGAGCCCAAAATGGATAGTGCAACTCGGGCTCGACTTTATTCTGGTTGGCAAAAAGCTGTGGAGAAGTGCAAAAGTTAATCTATAAAATTTAGTAGTGTGCAATGTTGCATTTCTAACTTACTCCCCCAAAAAATCAAAAAAACACCCAAAACAAAAATAAATTTCAAAAAATAGCTTAACTTTGTGTTTTAAACAAAAAAAATGAGCCACCTGCAC
>CAMZKQ010000043.1 GCA_947311265.1 uncultured Chlorobiota bacterium
CCTGTACATCAAGGGTGTATGTTACTGCATTTTCGTCGTATCCATCTATAGTAACTGCACCTGTGCCTTGTGGATCTAGCCAGTTGGAGAGCTGGTTGTTAGCATTACCTCCCCTATCCCACGACATGGAAAATTTACCATAATAATCGGCTGTTGCGCTATTGCAAGATGCCCAGCCACCGTGGAGTTGCCCTATTATTCTGTGGTTTTGGTCAAAAAATGGTGAGCCTGATGAGCCGCCTTCGGTGGTTGTATTCCTGTCCCAATCTGTAACTTTCCAATGGGAATCTGCAAGGTAAGTTTGTGGATCATAATCTGATGAGATTGCGGGGTCGTCGTTGAATGATATTTTTTTTATATCGCCGTCGGGGTGATGAATGCCTACTTGTGTGGTTGCTGGCACATTTTCTCTGTTCCAGCCGGCATAAAATACGCCATATTCGGCAGGTGGTGCTGTATTTAATTCGACAAGGCAAAAGTCCGAATCTGCATTTTTAGCTCTTAATACTGCTCCTGACAAAGCATCTTTGTCTGGATTAGTTGTGGAGGCACAAGTTGCACTTTGCCAGTTGAACCAAAATACCCAATCCCCTGGGTTGCTATAGCAGTGGTTAGCAGTAAGGAAATAGGGCGTACCGTCTTGTTCTACGTTGTTTATCATAGCACCTGTGCAAAAGCCGCTCCCGCCTGAAACCATCATTACGACTGAATTAACTTGGTCTTGCCAAAGGTCTGCATCTGGGCAGGCGACATTCATATTGCAAGCCCCTGAGCTACCAAAGGATTTATCTTGTGTTTTTATGCCTCTGTAACCATGTGTAACTCTGGCGAGTGTAAGTTCGCCTTCAAATTCTGCATTTTTTGGCTCGTAGTATTCTATTACAATTTCGCTTGCAGGGATAAGTGTGGTTGCAAAAATGCCGTCTTTTTGATTGTTCCGAGCAGTAAAGCCGCCGATGAGTTCTTTTTTATCTTTACTATAGACATAGAGTATTGCCCCTTTGGGCAGTTTGTATTTGCTAAACATTAGGTTTATGCTTTGTGCGTTTTCGGATTCTATGCCTAGTCGCCAAAGTTTAGCACCATCTGCTACGGTTTCGAGTAGGCCAGAGTTTTCGATATTGAAATTGACCTCGATATTTTGCCCGAATCGCCAAGGGCGGTCTTTTAGTAGGTCGTTTACTTTGTCTTCTTTTTTTAATGTTTCAACATCTACAAAGGGCATCATTTCCGAGGGGACATTTATGGAAAGTCCTTTTGTTAAGAAACTGTAGGGCTGTCCGCCTACGTTTAGTTGTGCATTTGCAGGAATTGTAAAAATACAAAGGGCAATTAGAGCAAGAAAGTAGTTTTTTTTCATCGTTTTTAATTTAGTTAAGAGGTGTTAATATTTTAAGGTAGATATGAGTACGGTCTAAAAACTAAAAAAAAGAATAATTAGCCGCCCTATGAGTGTTGTAACTCACTGGTTTTCAGCATCTAATTTTGAATGTTTTTACCAAAGCATTTGCCGGGTTAGTTTTTAGCCCAAGTTTATATTTTAATAGAGTTCATATTTTAAAATAGTTGCATTTTACCAAATAGGCAATCGTCTTTTGGGGTTTACCAATTTACTTCTTTTCGTTTTATTGGCATGGTCATGCACCTAGCTCCACCGCCACCTCTGGCAAGTTCTGCTCCGGGTATTGTTACGACCACCTTTTTGTGCTTTTTTATATCTTCTTTTCCAGAAATAACATCTTTGGAGCTAATTACTGAAAACCCGTCTTTGTTTAAGGCATTGATTGTATGTGAATTTCTGGCGTAGCCTATAATTTTACCTGGTGCGAAGGCAAAAAAGTTGGCACCGCTATGCCATTGTTCTCGCTCTTGGTATTTAGGGTTATCTCCTCCGCAAAAGACTGGTTTTAAGTTCATGCCTACTTTTTTTAATGCAGTAAGTAGGGTTTGTTCTTCTGAAATTGAGCTTATTTTCCCGTTGTTTACGGTGATATGAATGGCTGTATATCTGTTATTTTTCATAATAATGGGTTCGTAAACCATGCAGGTATTTTTATCCAATAGGGTAAAAACCATATCTAGGTGGATAAAAGATTCGGGTTCGGCGGGTAGTTGTTGCACGATAATATGCCTTGTCATTGAACGGCTTTCAATTTTATTGAGAAGGTAATCAATGCCTTGGGTGCTTGTACGTATGCCTGAACCAACTACTAGTACATCTTCCCGGGCAATGAGTACATCGCCCCCTTCGATACGAATATTTTTATCGTTTAATTTGCGGTTATTGGGGTTCATGGTTTGTGTAACAAACTGTGGGTGGGTGTTAAAAATGGCTTCCATTATTAATGCTTCTCGCATGCGTACTTGGTTGGCCATTTGGTTGATTAGCACCCTGTTGTAAACTGTGGAGGAAGCATCTCTGGTAAAGAAAAAATTATGCAAAGGGTCTAAGGAGAAGACTTCATTGCCTAAGAAACTGGTTAATGAATTTACTCTTTTGGGTACGCCTTCAATCAGGTAGCGGGAGAGTTCTTTTGAGTTTTTATCTAGCAGAAAGTCTTTTACTTCTTGTGCGTTTAGATTGGCACAAATTTTATCTACAAGGGCGTGGCGAACGTCCATATTTTCAAGAATATCGTTAAGTAAATCTTTAACTTGAAATGTTTTTGTTACTTTTTCTAGCACGCCTCTAAAGTTGGCATACTCTCGCCCGGCAACCGATAGGTTTAAAATATCGCTATACAAAGCCCGCTCGGCATGGGCGGGGGTCATATTTTCTATTTCGGGTCCCGGGCTGTGCAGGATTACCGCTTCGAGTTTTCCTATTTCGGAGTTGACTTGCAGGTTTATTTTTTTCATTTTTAGATTTTAATGGCAAAGCGATTGCATAAAATTACAAAAATATAGCGGATTATAAACTTAATGGGGAATAAATTTAATAATTTTTTTCTTTTAATTATTTTCCTTGTTATTTTTATTATATTTGTGGTTACTTAGAAAAAATGGCTAAATTTTGAAGTATGCAAGAGTTTCAACAAAAATTTATAGACGAGGTGAGTGAAATGATGACCGAACTGGAGCACAGTTTGCTTATCTTTGAAAAAAGCCCTGACGACAAACATTTAATAGATGTTATTTTTGGTGATATGCACACTTTAAAGGGTTCTGCGGGTATGTTTGGCTACCATTCTATTGTGGAGCTTACGCATAAGGTGGAGGATATTTACGCCAAGGTACAGAAAGCAGAAATTAAAGTGTCTGAAAAAATAATAAACCTTACCTTTAGTGCTACCGATTTGGTGAAGCGTATTCTCTACGATAAGGAGATGGAGGACAATGCTTTAAACAAACAATACATTAAAGTTATTGAAGAATTAAATGATTTTTTTTCGGAAGGACAAAAACACCAAGAGGCTGAAACGCAGCAAGAAAAAGAGGCTGGTTTACAGCTGTTTTATATTTGCTTTGAACCCGATGCCGATGTTGAAGAACGGGGCATTAATCTAAAAAAAATATTCCAGGAACTGGGCAAGTTGGGGCAAACTAAAATCATATCCAAACCCAATAATGAGGACGATAAATATGCCCTAAGTTGGGAGATTTTTTTGGCCACCGAAGCCGAGGAAGACGACATAGAAGAGGTCTTGATGTTTGTAGATATGGAGTGCGAAATTTTTATAATTTCGGAAAACAACCTGCTTTTAAATACCGCCTTTACAAAAGCCATTGAAGCTAATTCTAAAAATAAAGAATTATATACCGAAGCGGCACTAAAAGCATTAATTGAAGAGATCAATAGAAAGCAAAAAAGCCCCCAAGCAAAGCCCACTACCGTTACTACAAAAAAAGCAACCCTGCGGGTAGATGCTCAAAAATTAGACGACCTAATGAAACGCCTAAGCGAGCTTATTACTATAAAATCGGAACTAAAACTTACTGCCAGCCAAAAAGGCTACAAAGAAATTCTTGAGCAAGTAGAAAAATTAGAAAAAATAACCGCCCGAATCAGAGAAGATATTTTTGATATTCGACTTGTGAGCCTAGAAAGCATCCGAGTAAATATCGAGCGGCTAATTAGGGACACCGCAATTGCTCTGCAAAAAGAAGTGCAATTTACCCACGAAGGCTTAGGCACAGAACTCGATAAGGCGATTGTTGAAAAACTCTCCGCCCCACTTATGCACATCGTGCGTAATAGTATTGCCCACGGTATAGAAGCTGCAAGTATCCGTGCCGAGCGAAATAAAACTTCGCATGGAAACATTAAACTAAAAGCCTACCAATCAGGCTCATACGCTTATATTGAACTTTCTGATGATGGCAATGGTTTGGATAAAAATAAAATCCTGAAAAAGGCCATAGAAAATAATATTGTAAAAGCAGACGAAAAACTTAGCGATAAAGAGGTATTTGAATTGATTTTTAAATCTGGGCTATCTACCGCCAAATCGGTATCCGAAATTTCGGGCAGAGGTGTGGGTATGGACGTGGTAAAATCGGAAATCCTGAAATTAAGAGGCAGTATTAGTGTGAGTTCCGAAGCCCAAGTGGGCACAAAAATAACGTTTCGCTTGCCGCTTTCGCTTTCCATTCTAGACACTTTATTAGTACAATCCGGAAATATGTACTTTTCGATACCTATTGACGAGATCAAAAGCTGTGTACATACAGATACCACACAGGCTAGCGAAGCAGGACATAAATACCTAAAAGTAAATACCGAGCTAATTCCATATTTACATTTGGGTAATATTTTTAACCTTAAAAAAGAAGGTACAGACTCTGAAATTGCAATACTGGTAAATAAAGATGGAAAAACCAATGCCATAATTGCCGATAGAGTGGTGGGCGAATTTCAGGCGGTAGTAAAACCGCTAGGAAAAGCCTTTAAAAACCGAACATTTTTATCTGGTGCTAGCCTGCTTGCCGATGGCAATATTGCCTATATTTTAGACATTCAAAAACTAGCTGATTTTTATGGGCATTTACAAACCAGCCAACTCTAGTTTTTAGTTTAACCCAAACAGTAAAAACCGCCAACAAAATATGCAAAACGCAGAAACAGACATCAATCAATGGGTAAACGATTATACCGAAGAACTGCTCCGACGAGCAAGTTACAAAATTAACAACCATGAAGATGCCAAAGATATTGTGCAAGAAACATTCCTAGCGGCAGCCAAGAGTCTTGATAAATTCCAAGGAAAAAGTAGCCCTAAAACTTGGCTTTTTTCTATTTTGAATAATAAAATTATAGACTATTACCGAAAAAATAGTAAAAAGCCAAAAACATCAGACATAGATACAGTTTCCTTTTTTTTCGATAACGATGGGGGCTGGAATGCCCCACAAAAACCCAATAACTGGGAAATACAAGACAACGAGCAGCACCTGCTCGATAATTATGAAGTTATTGAAGTCTTGAATTATTGTATCGAAAACTTGCCTGAAAAATTTAATACGGTTATTAAATCTAAATATTACACTAAAAAAAAGACCGAAGAAATTTGTCAGGAATTGGGCATAAGTGCGACTAACATTTGGCAGATAATGCACCGAGCAAAATTAAGGCTGCGGGGCTGTATAGAACAAAACTGGTTTGTAAAAGTAAATAAATAGTAGCTGACTAACTTCCTATCTCAAAAAATATCATGAAAAAATTAATGAATATATTGCTACTTTCTTGCCTAAAAGCGACCGAGCTTATGGAAAAGAAATTACATATCGAAATTAGTTTTAAAGAAAAAATACAACTGAAAATGCACACTACAATGTGTGGGGCTTGCAAAAAATACGAACAGCAAAATATTTTATTGGATAAACTATTAAAAAATAAAAACTCTAACAAACTCAATATCAAGATAGAAGAATTTAAAAGTGAAATAAAATCAAAAATAAATAAATAAAACAGTAAGGAGTAGTAAACCCTTCGACTATACTTTTGAATTTAAACTAAAAACTAATTGATATTAAAATGAACAAAACTGTAAAAATTGGATTAATCGTTGTACTCATCGGAGTTGTACTTGGTGGCTCGTATGCCCTTTACCTCTTTAACATGCCACACCGAGACATACAAGGCGAAGATGCCAAGTTTAAAATGGAAGCCGAAACATTTGTGAATGAATTTATTGCCGATGGCACGGCAAGTACCACAAAATACCTCAACCAAGTAGTTGAAATATCTGGCAAGGTTGCTGAAATTTCAGAAGACCTGAAAAAACAAAAAGTGGTACTCCTGAAAACTGAAAAAGCAGGTATAAATTGTACTTTTATGGAAAGTACAAACAAAAGCTGTGCCAGCCTAAAAGTAGGCGATATAGTAAAAATTAAAGGCGTAGTAAACCTTGGCCCTTCTTACGATGAAGACCTAGAGGAAGCAGAATATGGCGTTTTTGAAAAATGCGATGTCGTAAAATAAACATTAAGTACTCTCTTCCATAAAGACAACTAAATTACAACAAATACAGAGAATAATATCTTTTTAACTAAAATTACCCTCTACCAATACACTGAATTAACATTTATTAACGTTTTAAACGAAAACACTTTTTTATTAATACACACATAAACAAATTAACATGAAAAAATTAGCATTAATCCTAATGATTGTACTGCCCGCAGCACTTTTTGCACAGGACAAATTTATTACACGAAACGGACACGTAGATATTTACTCGCACACCGTAGCAGAGGATATCCGAGCCAACAACGATAAAGTTACCGCAACAATAGTACCCTCGACAGGTAAAATGGTATTTTCGATACCTGTACGCTCGTTCGAGTTCCCAAAAGCACTGATGCAACGGCACTTTAACCAAAAAAACTTTATGTCATCAAAAAAATATCCTAAAATTAAGTTTAAAGGATTTATAAGCAATCCTACTGATGTAAAATGGGATACAGACGGCACATACAAAGTCAATGTAACTGGCGATTTAACCATAAGAGACGTAACCAAAAAAATTACAGAAACAGGAACACTAATTATTACAGGAGATAAAATTATAGCCCACACAAAATTTACTGTAAAAATGATTGGCGACTACGGCGTTGGGAAACCAAAAAGCAAAAAGAAAAAAGACAATGTTGCCGACGATATTGAAGTAAACTACAAAGGCATTTACCACGTAAAAAAATAAGAATATTGAAATAGTAATAAAACCGTGCATAGTTTTTCTTATCTTTGCATGGTTTTATTAAATTTCAAAACAATGAACAAACTTCCAAATTGCATCAAAAAGATTATATCAAGCTTAGAAACAACGCCAAATATCAGCAACGAACTACTGAAAAAAATAATTAAAAATGCAAACGTATCAGAGCAAGAATTGCTGAAATATAACACCTTTGAACACCCAGAAACAGAGAGCTACGGGCGTAGCTTTATGTATCAAGGCAAACACTTTTTAATTTATGTAATGTCCTGGGTACAAGGTGATTTCACCGCCATTCACAGCCATGGGCATTCCGACTGGGGAGCAGTATATTTCCTAGGAGATGCCGACCACAGAACCTACACCGCCAATAAAAACAACGTCCAGCTACTCTCCAAAGAAGCAATAAAAAAAGGCACAGTATCCCCCGTGTGTGGCGACTTTGTACACGCCATGGGCAACCTATCGAGCCACCCATTTGTAACCTTGCACATATACGGCTCAAATACATTTGAAGGCACTGTTACAGAAGACTCTACAATATACGAAATATCAGAAAAAAAAATATACACTAGCAAAGGTCCAGCCTTTCTTAATATGGATAATAAGCTGTACAAAACACAGAGAACTGGGTTAATTACCAATAGAGAAACCGAACAAGACTACAAAACAATTACCCAATTATTCTTGCAACGCCAATCAAGCTAGGTCTAAAATAAAAAACATGAAATTTACAACCTTAAACATAATTTTAATAATGATATTTAGCAACTCACTCCTAGAAGCACAAAAGATAATACAGCTTTCATCAGCAGATTTTCAGAAAATTGCACAATCAGGAAAAGGAACACTTCTGGACGTTAGGACAGAATCCGAATACGATGCAGAACATATAGAAGGGGCAGGGCAACTCAACTACTACGCTTTTGATTTCAGAAAAAAAGTAGCCCTACTCCCCAAAGACCAACCCGTGTACGTCTATTGCAACGTAGGGTACAGAAGCCATAAAGCCGCAGAAATACTTGTAGAACTAGGCTACACCGAAATTTACAACCTTGCCCATGGCATCATGGACTGGAACTTAAACGAAATGCCAGTAGTAAAAGGCGACCGCTCGAAACTAATTAAAGACAACGAAGTTAGCCCCATTGCTTACAAAGATTTAATCCACTCCACAGAACTCGTTTTTATAGATTTCTATGCCCCTTGGTGCGGCCCCTGCCGGCAAATGATGCCAATGATAGATAGCATCGCCACAGAATACAAAGGCAAAGTAACTGTTGCAAAAGTAAACTCCGATGTAAGCAAAAAATTAGTAAAACAGCTAGAACTCCGAGGCGTACCCTACTTCCAGATGTTTAAAAACGGAAAACTAATTCTCACTAAAAGTGGGCTACTTACTCGCCAAGAAATCGAAGCCATTTTTAACTCTCAAACAACCAGCAAGTAACTAAAAATGAGCAATTTAAAACATTATGCAATACTTATTGCATGGCTACTGCCTACGTCTATTTTTGCTCAAAACGACAGCATTCCTAAAGCAAAAAAAGGGCTTGCATGGGGCTTTATTCCTGCCCTTTCTTACGACACCGACCTAGGCCTAAAATACGGTGCAGTAATAAATATGTTCGACTATGGCAACGGCAAACACTACCCACACTACCAACAATTCCTACAAATAAAACTTACCAACACCACAAAAAAATCAATGCAACTGCACGCTCTTTTCGAGAGCGAAACACTAATAAAAGAAGCAATTACAATAGTTGATATTGGTTTTTGGAGGGATATAAAACTCGATTTTTTTGGCTTCAATGGAACAAACACCATCTTCAACCCCCATTTTACCAACCCAAAAAGCCAAGCTTATATCAATCGCCTTTTTTACTCCCACCAAAGGCGATATTTTCGCTTTCGCTTTGATGTGCAAAAAAACATTGTAAGTAAAACAACACGGCTACTCACAGGAGTTTCATATAATTTTTATAAAATAAGCCCTCAAAATAAGCTCAATTACAAGCCGCCTGCCGACCGCAATTTATACGACTATTACAACCAATGGGGAATAATCCCCCAAAAAGAAACCAATGGCGGACATTCGGCAAAACTAAAACTCGGTTTTATTTTCGACACCCGAAACGAAAAATGTTTTTGCACCAATGGCAACTGGATAGAAACCGTACTAATTTATTCCCAAGGGCTTGCCGGAGCAAGCTCTTACCTTAAATCATCGCTTACTGTAAGGTACTATAAAGATTTGATTAGCAATGAAAAGCTATCATTTGCAACACGCCTTAGTTTTCAGAATAAACTTTGGGGCAGTATCCCATTTTACGAACTGCCCGTTTACTACGACACTCGCCTAAACCAAGACGGCATAGGCGGGGCATACACCCTACGAGGCGTAATGCGTAACCGCATTGCTGCCGATGGCTTTGCCCTTGCCAACAACGAATTAAAACTAAAACTATTTAACTTCTCCCTATTAAGGCTAGATTTTATGGTGGCGATTTCTGCTTTCGCAGATGTTGCCTACGTTTTGCAAGAATACCAGTTCAGTTATTCAGGCGTTCCGGTAACGCTTGTAAATCAATTTTTCAGTACAAAAAAACAAGGGTTAAATTTAAGTTATGGGCCAGGGATTTACATTATTTTCAATAAAAATAATGTAATTTCGGTAAACTACGGCTTTGCAGGCAACAAACAACTCGGAGAATCAGGACTTTATGTAGGTTCTAGCTTGCTTTTTTAAGCTCTACTCCACAAAACAATCTTTGTTTTTAATCAACTTAACTGGCTTTATTTTGGGTGGGTTGTACTGGTATGCTTCTGGTTTAAAATCGTTTTCGTTTAGTATTTTAGAGGCATTGTTTTGGGTAAGGATAAAAAATTCGTACTCTTCGGCTTCTTCAATTACTTCATCGTCGAAAGTCATACAGCTTTTGTGCTTTTTCTTTTGCGTTGCAAGCCACGGTCTATAAAATCAAATTTTAGCTTATCTACCGCCATGGAATTTTCGATGGCAGTATAGAAAAAATCTTCGGTAGTTCTGCCTGTAGTGTTGCCTATTCCCCAAATTTCTTTGGTCTATTTCCCAGCGTTTTTCATTTTCCTGAAACTCAATGGCTGTTCCTTATTCCGTTTATCACTTTCAAGAACAAGGGCTTAATATTTCTCATCAAAGGTAAGGCTTTTGTAATTAAAATGCTACGCTCCCTCTATTTTTATAGTTTAGGCGACTTAGGCATTGTATAATTCGGTAAGTTTTGTTTGGTATTTTTGCTTTACAAATTTCCGTTTTAATTTTTGGGTAGGCGATAATTCGCCGCCTTCTACCGACCAGGTTTCTCCTGAAAGCACAAAGCGTTTAATTTTTTCAGTTTTCCCAAGTCTTTTGTTTAGCTCTTCCACCTCTTGGGCAAAACGGTCAATTACTTTATGTTTACTTACCAAATCCTCATTGTCATGAAAGTCAATTTGTTTTTCGTGGCACCAGTCGTGCAAAAATTCAAAGTTAGGGGAAATTATAGCCGAAGTGTATTTTTCGTTTTCGCCCAAGACCATAATTTGCTCTATAAAAAAGGACTCTTTCATTATATTTTCAACCACCTGTGGGGCAACGTACTTTCCTGTGGAGAGTTTAAAAATTTCTTTTTTACGGTCGGTGATTTTCAAGTACTTATCGTCGATAAATTTCCCAATATCGCCAGTATGGAACCAGCCGTCGGCATCAATTACTTCTTTGGTTTTTACTTCGTCTTTGTAATAACCTAGCATTAAATTTGGTCCTTTGAATAGGATTTCTCCATCTTCGGCAATTTTCACTTCTTGCTCCTTTCCTAAAAGAGGACCTACGGTACCAAATTTAATGCCTTTAGGGTGATTTACGGCTATTACGGGTGCAGTTTCAGACAATCCATAGCCTTCATACACAGGAAGTTTGGCGGCTTTAAATACTTTTGCTAACCTTTCCTGCAAAGCTGCTCCTCCAGAGATTATTGCTTTTACACTTCCGCCCAAAGCGGCACGCCATTTGCTAAAAATAACGGCATTATACATGGCTAATTTTGCAGAATAGCTTAAGCCCTTCCCTGCAATTTCGTATTCTAAGCCCGCATCTAATGCGCCAAAAAACAGTTTTCTTTTTAGCCCTTCTAAGTCCTGCCCTTTGGCTACAATTTTGTCGTAAATTCTTTCCAGAAGCCTAGGTACTGTAATAAACACATGGGGTTTTATATCTTGTATATTGTCGGCAATTTTATCCACACTCTCGGCATAATAAATGGCAAGCCCCATGGATTGGAAGGTGTAGCCGCCTATTCTTTCGAGTACGTGGCAGAGTGGCAAAAAGCTCAATGCTCTATCTTTTGATTTTACGGGTACAATATTTTTTATGTACTGAATTTGGTACACAAAATTTCGATGCGAAAGCATTACGCCTTTTGGCAAGCCTGTTGTTCCGGAGGTGTAAATAATGGTGGCTAGGTCGTCTTGGTCAATTTCATCTCTTCTGTTTTGGGTTTTTCCACGTACTACATAGTTTTCTGCGGCACGTCCTTTTTTGGTAATTTCCGACCAGTGTTTTGCCCCTTCCACTTTGTCAAATGTATATATTTCTGGTGTATTGCTCAATTTATCGGCAATTGGTTTTATCATATCATACAAAGCCTTGTCTGAAACAAAAATTAATTTTGCATCGGAGTGGTTTAAGATATGTTCGTACTCTGTTTCGCTAATTGTGGGGTATATAGGCACATGTACGCAACCAATTTGTAGCATTCCCATATCTACAAAATTCCACTCTGGTCTGTTATTGGCAACTGTTACAATTTTATCCCCTTTTTCAAAGCCCATTTCCAGCAGCCCATAACTTAGCCCATTGGAAAAGTGTAGGTAATCTTTGGCACTATAAATTTTCCATTTGCCGTTTTCTTTTGCACCGAAAACTTTCGAGTGGTATTTGTATTTTGTTCTGTATAAATTTAAAATGTCAAATATTCTTGTAACTTCCATAATTTTCTTTTGTGGTTAAACTTAGTGTATAAAATTAATTCATTTTTTTGAATTAACAAAAATTATTCGTTTTGAATGGTTTTCTTTTTTCGTCGTTCTCTTCTTTTTCTGGCTCTCTTTATTTGGTAATGAATAATTACACCAGTGCCTACCACTATAAGAATTGGCACTGAGGCAATATCTAGCGGAACGGTTGCAATATAGAGTAATTTGTAGGCCAATATAGTCTTTCGGGGCAAGGCTATTTCTAGCTTATCAATTTTGTCGTATAGCTTTGGGTTAGTTGGGTTTTGCGTTTTTTCTGTAGCGGTATTTCGTAGCATTAGCCGGGTATTTTCTAGGTTTAAATCCAAGTCTTTTCCTGAGGTTTGAATGCCTATGTGTACTTTTTCACCATCATTTTTTATGTGCCCTTTTTTTACTGCTTTTGGATATAGGCTAACCTGCAAAGTACTGTATTGCTTGGGTGGGGATAGAAAATAGTTTTTTGCTCCTTTTGGCTTCGCTTTTTTGGTTTTGAGTTCTTTTTGTGGTACTGTTGCAGAAAGTACTTGGTTGAGGTCTAATTCAAAATTAACTTCTCTCCCTCCTTTTCGCTTACTGTCAAGTTCAAGGTTCACTTTTAAGATGCTATCTTTACTTAAAGTTGCACTTTTAATTTTCCCTATCTGGTACGATTGGTTTACTTTTTTGCTTACTGCCATAGTTAGGCAACTGGTTTGCGATAGTAAAATTACAAGCAGAATAGTGAGCAGACCTATTGTTTTTATTTTCATATAATGGTGTTCTTAGTTTGTTCTTAGGCAAGGTAAGGTGGGATTTTAAATTTAAGTCTTACATACTACCCAGTACCCCAAAAATACCTGCGGCATAGATGTAAAAGCGGAGGTAGCGAGTGAGCCCGTATAAAACAAAAGGCTTAAAGGGGTATTTTACAATGCCTGCAATGGTACTAATTGTGGCAAAAGGCAGTGGAAAAAGGGCAGCCATGACAATTACTACTCCTCCCCATTTTTGTATTAGCTCAAAATTTTTGGCATATTTTCGCTCAATGTAAGCGTGCATTTTAGGGAACCGCTGTATTAATTCACCCAATTTGTAGGCAGTAATTCCGCCGAGGTAGGAAATTGTGCCTAAAATGGTGATGTTTAAAATAAGATTGGTCGTGGGTGCCGACTTTCCCCAAATAATAAAAATATCTGGTGGTAACCAGCCCAAAATGGACTCGGAGAGGTAAAAAACAAGTAAAGCATAATGTACAGGCAACTTGTTTACCATGGCTTCTAGTGCTTGGTTTAAGTCGATACCGTAGCTTAGTAATATTTTATTGGCAATAAGTAGTAGTGCTACGATACCGCCTAAAATAAGTATTAATTTTATGAAGTTTTTCAGCAGGAAAGTATATAGCCCAGTTCGTTTGTTGTACACATGGTACAGCTTCATTTTCTCGGAGAATCCTCGTTTTAATTTATTTTTTTTATCCATAGACTAATCAACATTAGCTAAAAATCCTACTTATGAGTAGGATTTTAAATTGTTGAAATTTTTATGAGCAAAAATAATCTACACTAGTTGCTCAATTTCGGTTTATCGCCGTTTGTTTTTTCGTTTTTGGCGGGCTGCTTTTCTCATATTTTTTGCCCCACCACCAGCAATTGATTTCATCATTTTACGGGTTTCATCGAACTGTTTTATTAGGCGGTTTACTTCTTTAATATCCGAGCCGCTTCCTCGTGCAATTCGCTTGCGGCGACTGCCGTTGAGTATGTTTGGTTTTTCTCGTTCCTCGGGGGTCATGGAAAAAATAATGGCTTCGATGCTCTTAAAAGCATCGTCTTCAATTTCTACATCTTTTAGTGCTTTTCCTACCCCTGGTATCATTGCCGCAAGGTCTTTTAGATTACCCATTTTTTTAATTTGGTTAATCTGTTTTAGGAAATCGTTGAAGTTAAATTGGTCTTTGGCTAATTTTTTCTGAAGAATTTTTGCTTCTTCCTCGTCAAATTGTTCTTGTGCTTTTTCAACTAAGGAAACGATGTCGCCCATGCCCAAGATACGGTCTGCCATACGTTCTGGGTGGAACACATCTAGTGCTTCCATTTTTTCGCCTGTACCTATAAATTTTATTGGCTTTTTTACTACCGAACGTATGGAAAGTGCTGCTCCACCACGGGTATCGCCATCGAGCTTGGTGAGTACTACGCCGTTAAAATCAAGTCTATCGTTAAATTCTTTTGCCGTATTTACGGCATCTTGCCCGGTCATGGCATCAACTACAAATAAAATTTCATCGGGGTTTATGGCTTTTTTTACGTCCGATATTTCATTCATCATTTGCTCATCAACGGCTAGGCGACCAGCGGTATCTACGATAATTACATCGTGCCCTTTTTTAATGGCTTCTGCCACAGCGTTTTTAGCAATTTCTACTGGTTTTTTATTGTCTGGTTCGGCATGTACTGGTACGTTTATTTGTGTACCCAAAACTTTAAGTTGCTCAATTGCAGCAGGGCGGTAAACATCGCCGGCTACCAAAATAGGGTTTTTTCCTTTCTTGGATTTTAGCATATTTGCTAGTTTTCCTGAAAAGGTAGTTTTACCCGAGCCTTGTAAACCTGCAATAAGTATAATTGCGGGTGTATTTTTTAATTTCAATTCCGATTTTGTACCGCCCATGAGTTCTGCGAGCTCATCGTGTACAATTTTAATCATCATTTCTTTGGGCTTCACCGATTTTAGTACGTCCTCTCCCATTGCTTTTGCTTTTACATTATTTGTAAAATCTTTGGCAGTAGTAAAGTTTACATCGGCATCTAGTAATGCACGGCGGATGTCTTTTAGGGTTTCGGCTACATTTATTTCGGTTATTTTGCCTTCTCCTTTTAATATTTTGAAGGAATTTTCTAACCTATCGGATAAACTATTGAACATAATTTGAGTAATAAATTTAAAACTATTGCGATATGCAAGTAGTTAGGGTGTTTTAATTTAGCAAAAGTAATAATTTATATTTAAGGTTTTAAATTTTAGCAAAATTTATTTTCTATTTTTTCAGAAATCATAAAAATAGCGGCTGTTGTGGCGGCGGCCAAGTTAATGGAGGTGTTTTTTCCGAGCATTGGCAAATGTATAGAGTCGTGGGCAAGGGCTAGTAATTCTTCGGAGATGCCGTATGTTTCTGAGCCTACTATTAGTATAATATCGCCTTTTGGGCGATACTTTTTTATGGCTATGCTGTGCGATGTTTTTTCGAGGGCAGTAAAATGTGCGGTTTTGTTTTCTCTTATAACCTGTTGTATATCATCAAGTTCCGACCACGAAAGGCAATTAATCGTCGAGCGAGATGTTTTTATTAATTTCTTTGATTTTACATCTAGCTGTGGTTGATATAAGTAAATATGTTTGATTTTTATAGCGTCTGCCGAGCGAAAAATTATTCCTAAATTTGCAATATTGCTCACCCTATCTAGCAGTAGCGAAATGGTATTTTTATTTGCCAATTTGGTTTCTTTTTCTTTTTTTATTTCCTTGTGCGTAAGTTGTTTGTGTTTCATTTTTGCTTGTTAAATCTTCCTTTGGTTACCACACTCTAAAATCAAATTCTAGATTCTCTCGTCTCGAGGTGGGGTTTTGATGCCCTTTGGTAAGTATGCTTACATTTTTCATTACATAATCTCGGAGTTCGGAAATCATAATTTCGCCATCGTTGTTGGCATCTGCTTTGCCCGATTTTATCCCACTTATCATTATGTAAGTAAAAATTCCATTTTTATTTTTGTCGTTTTCGTAGGCATATTCGCCACCGCCTGCCGACGAAATTACGGTTGTGCCTGTGCCTTTTCTTAAATCTGCAAACATTAGTTTCATTAGCTCGAAGGAGTTTTGGGTGCTTATATTTCTCACCTGTAGGGCTTCATTGGTTTCAATATCTCTTAGCATTTGGTTCTCGTTGGTGCTTTCTCCTGTTTCGGAAAAATCTTCGTCTTTATCTACTTCGCCGCTGTGGCAGGCATCTATAAATACTACTTTTTTTCTTGCTGGGATACTGTCCATAAGGTCTTCGAGTAAATCGTACCGCAAGGCGGTTTCTTCCAAGTCGAACATATCTACTTCGGTGGTGGCCAGGTAATAGTTCATATCTGCATCGAGGGTGCCGTGTCCTGCAAAGAAGAACATAACTACATCGTCGGGTTTTGTGCCTTCTAGTTGTGATTTTATTTTTAGTATATTGGTTTTGGTGGCTTCTTTATCTAAGATACTTATAACGTGTATATTGTCAAAACTTTTCTTTTGTTTTTTAAATAATTCGGCAATATCGTTGGCATCTTTTGCGGCATAATTTAGGTCGTAATCCGAGTTTTCATATTTAGATACTCCAACGGTAATAAGGTATAAATTGGCTTGGGGTTTCTTGTTCAGGTAATTTACCGAAAAGGTTTCTTTTAGCGACTCTACGCCCAGTTGGTTTACTGTTGATACTTGTATTTTATTTTTCCCTGAGGAAAGAAAAACTTCAAATTCGCCTTTATACGTTTTTGATTTTTTGCCTTTAAGGCTATATCCATTTATCCCGAAAAGGGGGACATCGTTTACCCAGACATTAATTCTATCTAGGTTTGTGGTTTTATCTTTGGCTTTAATTTTCAGCAAAATTTTATTTTCGTCGGTAGAAATACCGAACTCGTCTCGGTTGGAAATGGTTGCCGTTGGGATATTAATTTGTCCTGTAAATTGTTCTTCGGAGAAGCCCATTTTTTTTATTCGTTTTTTGTAGGCACGGTAGTAGGCTGCAATTTCGGTACTGTCGGAGTAGGCTAATTTTGAGAGGACTAAATCTGGGCGGTTGTAGCGCATATCGAACTGGTCGAAGGCGTATAATTTGTCATTCATCAGGAAGCTGATGTATGGCATTGCCCCTTTTGTGGCATAGTAGTAGTTGTCGGCATTTACATACACAAATTCGCTCTGCCCAAAGGCGGCAAGGCTTAGCAAGTTTTTTCCTGTATCCAAATTCCAAAACCGAATAAGCCCATCGTGGCTTGCTGTGGCGATGTAGTTGTAAGGTGTATTAAATTTGATGTCGGAGATGCTGGATTGGTGTTTGGTGGCCTGTACAAAAATTTCTTTTTTGGTGCTTATGTCAAAAAGGTGCAGATTTTTGTCGTCATCAGTATAGGCAAGTTGTTTTTCGTTGGGGCTAAAGGTGATTGGGGCTTGCCCCGAAAATTCGGCTAACATTTCCATACTGCCTGCTTTGTAGAGGTAAATTTTAGACCTGTTGCTATTGCTCAGGCAAAAATATTTTGCATTTTTACTTAATTTCGCTTTATCTACTGACTGTGAGAGGCTTACAATGCCTACATCTGTAAAGTCGTCGCTGCTTAATAGGGTGCATAGGGTTTCTTTTTTGCCTTCTTTTTTGAGTGTGAGCAGTACCTCTCCGTTGGCACTTACGGTTTTAAAAAACAGGTCGCCTTTTGTGGAGTAGGCTTTGCGATTTTTGAATTTTTTAAATTTGAATTTCTTTTTTTCAGTTGAAAAAGATGATAAATCTGCGTTTCGGATATAGGTAGAAAAGACTTCCTCTCGGTCTTTAATTCTTCTGGCATCTAGCAATGAGAATTTTTGCGAATGTGTACTTTTGTACTGAAAAGCCAAAACTTCCTCATTATTTTTGAGGGCAAAGGAAGAGTAATCTGTATTTTTTTTATTTTTAACCAGTGCCATTTTATCTTCCCTACCCAAGCTCCAGATAATCATATCTTCTCGTTTGCTAAGGAACTCATCGGTACGCCTATGGCGTTTGTTTAGTGATGTTTTTATTAGGATTTGTTTAGAGTTTATAAATTCGGAGGTGTTTTCGATAGAATATTCGTTACGTTGTAGCTTTTCTATAAAGCTAGGGGCTGGTACTTTGCCATATAAAATACGCCCTTTTCTTGCCAAATTCCATATTCTGAAACTGCCATCGTGGTAGCCAATAAACATTAATTTTCCGTTTTCGGAAAACGAAATTGCATTTACTCTACCGGCACCGCCTTCTAGTTTTTTGTCGATAGTAAATTTCTCCATATTCCAGATAATTATTTTCTGATCCTTTCCTGCCGATGCCATGTATTTCCCGGAAGGACTAACGGCCAATGCCCGTACATCGCCATCGTGGTATTTTAAGATTTCTTTGCGTTTGCCCGACGAGCGGCTGTAGATATAGATAAGATTATCCCGGTTTGCGGCAGCAAAATAATCTTCGGTAAGGACTATTGAGTAAAACGAGTTCCAGCTATAGTTGGCTGGGATATTAAATTTTTTCCGTAAGGAAAGGCCTGTTCTGCCTCTTTTAATTTTGCCGTTTTGCCCGGCAGAGTATAATAATTTGCTGTTTTCGCCAAAAATGAGTGCGTTTGATTTTGCTCTAAAACTTTTTATAATTTTTTCTTTTTCTAGATTATAAATGTAGGTTTTTGATTTTTTCCCTCCGAAGGCTAATTTTTCACCGTTGGGGCTGTATGCTATTGCGTTGTAGCCTTTTTTATTGGCTTTGGAGATTATTTGATAATCATAGTCTTTGAGGTTGATTAAGTAAATAAAATCTGCTCCGCAGGCAAGCGATTTTCCGTTGGGGCTAAATGCGACTGATTTTACTGGGCTATCGAAAAAGCGGAGTGTTTTTAGGAGTTTGCCGGTGGGGTATTTCCAAATTTTAAGTGTACCATCGTCGGAAACGCTGGCGATTATTTTTTTTGTGGGGTGTATGCTTATTGCATTTACGGCTTTTTGGTGTCCGCTTAAGATATTCATCTGCTTGCCCGAGAGCAAGTCCCAGAGGATAATTTTATTATCTGCCCCGCAGGAGGCAAGTAGGCTGCCATCTGGGCTGTATTCGAGGTCGTAAATTATGGCAGAATGTCCTGTTTGTATGCTTAGTTGCTGGGCATTTGTGGTAAATATGCAAGTAAAAATTAGGGCTAGTGAAAATAAAAGTGTTTTTTTCATGGTTGTAACTATTTAGGTTGGTGTTTACTTGGTATATGTCGTTTTTATTTTAAGAAAAGGGAGCTGTTCTTAAAATTAGGCACACTTTCCGGGTGCAACAAAAATAATAACAAAGTTGTTATAAAACAAATTTTGCTATTTTTGTTTGTGTGCTATATTGGCTTGCGGAAAATGGTTGGAGTAATTTAGGTTGGGTTCTTATCTGGATACCTATGATGTAGTTGTGCTTCATTAGAA
>CAMZKQ010000044.1 GCA_947311265.1 uncultured Chlorobiota bacterium
AGAAATGGCAGGAAGAGGTATTTTTGCAAAAATGGGGAATAATGAAGTAAAAGTAGGCTCGGAAGCCTTTGTCTTGGCTAGGGAGGCTGAAAACAAAAATCAAAAATCAGTAGTTTATGTATCTATAAATAAGATATTTATAGGCTATTTTAGTATTACTAACAAATATAGGCAAGGGCTAGACAAATTAATTGAAAAATTAAACCCCAAGTTTAACCTTTACCTGCTTTCGGGCGATAATGATAACGAAAAACAAAATCTGGGACATTATTTTGAATCCGAAAATATGCAATTTTACTGCTCCCCACAAGCCAAAAAAGCACAGATAAAAGCCTTGCAAAAAGAAGGCAAAAATACACTAATGACTGGCGATGGTCTAAACGATGCTGGAGCTTTAATGCAAAGCAATGCAGCGCTATCAGTGGCCGACGATGTGTACCACTTTTCGCTAGCCAGTGATGCCATTTTGGAGGCTTCTAAATTAGAAAAATTAGCAGATTTTATAATGTTTTCTAAAAAGGCACTAAACATTGTAAAATGGAGCTTTGTAATTTCACTTTGTTATAATTTTACAGGCATAGCCATTGCCCTATCGGGCAATTTGTCGCCAGTAGTAGCGGCAATTTTGATGCCTGCGAGTTCCATTAGTGTAGTGGCTTTTGCTACCTTTGCAGTTCGCCTGGCTGGGCGAAAATTGTAATTATAAGTTCACTTTTTTAGCAAATTAGCAAACTGATGATGTTAAAACCCCCAAAAGCCAATACGCTTTTGGGGGTTTTATACAAGCCCTTTTTATCCGCCATAATTACCTATTAAAATGTTGATTAATAATAGAGTCCATGCGGTGCTTAATTGTTTCAAAACTAGGGTTTGTAGATAAAAAATCATCTTCAAAAAAGGATTGATTAAATCCGTTATTAGAGGGATTAAAGAATTGTTCAAAAAGAGGGTCGTGCTGAAATAACTCATTTGCATCAAACTCTTGCTTAAAGGCTTGCAACAAGCTGTCTGCCACAGCATTAGCACCATGTGAAGCGTAGGAGTAAGTGTAAACCGAATCATAAGCAATAAGGTTGCCAGCATCATCGTACTCACTATGTACACTTATATTTTCATTCGGTTTTGTGCTTATTAGACTACTGTCTGGCTGGCTGGCAAGTGCCGAATTATTTTTTATTTCTTTTTGCCCACTGCAACTACTAAAACCCATAAGTGCAACGAGGATAAAAATACTTAACTTTTTCATTGTTTTAGAATTAGAAAGTTATAAAAAAAGTGGAAAGTTGGTTAAATAACCAACTTTCCTTGAGGTTCAGCAACAACTTATTGAATTTCAATTTGGGTTGGTGCTTTTGGTTTAGCCTCTTCCTTTTTCGGGATAATTACCTTTAGGATACCATCTTCATACTTTGCCGTAATTTTTTCATTGTCGGCAGTATCTGGTAAGCTAAACGAGCGAGAAAAGGACTGGTAGCTATACTCCCTGCGAGTAAATTGTTCGCTCTCTTTTAGTTCGTTTTCAGATTTTTTTTCCGAGGAAATGGTTAGCAAATTGTTGTTTAAATCAATTTTAAAATCATTTTTCTCGAAACCCGGGGCTACCATTTCTACTTCAAAAGCCTCGTCGTTGGCTTTTATGTTTACGGCAGGAATTGTAGTGTTGGTTTCTGAAAAATTTTTGTTGTTCCAATCGAACATATCGTTTTCAAGAAAACGGTCAAAAAAAGAAGGGAACTGGTTGGTGAATTTTACGATAGACATAACATTAAATTTTTAAGGTTAAAAAATAATTAAATTAGTACTTGCAGTTTTTTTGTACTGCTTTGCTCAATTATTTTCAAAACTTGTACCAATTCAAAAAATCTGAAATATTGGCAAAATGTTATATAATTTAATGACTATTTGTCTTTATTCTTATATAATTAGAGTTGTTTTCGGAAGCTTTGACAGGAGCTAATGGTCTAAATACTCTAATTTCGATAATTTCGATAATTTTTTTAACTTGCGATATTATTGAATAAACTAAACTAAACTAAACCAAACCAAATGAAAAACAAACTGTTTACCCTACTAGGGCTTATTGTGCTTTTTAGCTTACAGGTAAATGCACAAGTTGAGCCTACTTCCGAAGTGAATATGCTCGACATGACACTCGAAGAGCTAATGAATATGGACGTGTATTCGGCCTCAAAAATGGCACAGAATGCAACCGAGGCACCAGCGCCAATCTACATTGTAACCGAGCTGCAAATTAAAGAACGCAATTATTCATGCTTAAAAGATTTGCTGGAAGATATACCGCAAATTGAAATACAGAAAAATGCAGAGCCTGAAATTGCTGATATTTACACAATTAACGGTACAGCAGGCAACGAAAAATTTATTATTTTGATGGACGGTATCCGCATTAATTCTGCCACAGGCACAGCACATACGCTTGGCCAAAGCTACTCGCTTGCTAATGTAAAACAGGTCGAAATTATTCTTGGCCCCGCCTCTTCCTTGTATGGTGCCGATGCTTTTACCGGTGTTATTAATATCCTAACTTATAAAGGCTACGAAAATAAAGGGCTACACCTTAGCACTTCTTACGGAATGTTTAACACTACCGATAATACACTTACATACGGAGTGGGCAATAAACAGGTGGCATTTACAGTTAGCGGAAAGTATAATTACTCCGAAGAGCCATTTTTTCCAGACTACTACCCAGAGGAGTTTAGCTGGTACAAACGTTACCAAGAAACAGGACAAATGAGGATGTTTGGCGACACTATACAGCTTGCAGGCGACCCCACTAGCATGGGAAATGCCGACAAATGCGTACTCGCTCTATACTAAATTAAATATTAAAAATTTTGAAGCCGGCTATTCATACCTTTTTGAAAGCCATAGTAGCGGAGTGGGTACAGGAGCTGATATTTACCTGCGAGCAAAAGATTTGGTGTACGATAATAGCCTGCAAAATGCGTATCTAACGCATAATTTCACATCTAAAAATGAAAAATTCACATTAAACTCAACCCTTTCTGGGCAACAATTTAAAATTTTGCCCCGCTCTGTTTTTGTTAATCAATATAGTGGCTATAAAAAAGGCTATAAATACTCAAAAGACAATGTAGTGAAAATTGAAGAGCAGTTTAATTATACTTTACTTGAAAAGCTAAACTTAGTAGGTGGACTATCTTATGAGTACATTAATGCCATACCTAAAACAAGCGATTTACCTTATCAATACGATGAAAATAAATCGCCCCAAGACCAAAATATTTACTACCCAGGAACAAATGTTACTGATAGTGCAGGCAACGACCTTACTATAATACAAGATATTTACGATATTAAATATTCCAATGCAGGCTCCTACTTGCAGTTACAATACTATATCCTAAAAAACCTCACACTAACAGCTGGGACACGGTACGACTACAACACACGCTACAAAGGCACTATAAATCCTAGAGTCGGGCTTGTTTTTAAACCAATAAAAGCACTCTCTGTCAAACTGTTGTACGGGCAAGCTTACCTAGCACCATCTCCATACAAATCATACCAGCACTATGGCTCTTTTTTCCCAATATCAAATAGCCAAGGCGAAATCTCCCAGCTTGGCAGTGCATATTGGTACTTGCCCAACTTCGATTTAAAGCCCGAAAAGCGCACCTCTTATGATGCTTCTGCAATGTACCAGCTAAATACCAACTTTGCGTTTTCTGTAAACGGTTACTATGCACAAATTTCAAACCTGATAGTTGCCGAAGGCTATATAAATGAAATTTTTCATGATATTCCTGTCGGCTTTGTAAATAAAAATATAAATAAAGGCGAGGCAATTAACTATGGCGGAACTGCACGGATAGATTATAAAGGCGTTTTAGGACTAAAGTTTAAGACCAACTTTTTTGCAGCCTATTCTTATGTTGATGGCAATATTGCCAATGCCCCCCTTATTTATAGTGCAAAACATACTGTAAAGTCTGGTCTAAGTGTAATGTATAATCAACGCCTCCAAATTTACACCAAAGTACAATACCGGAGTGGTAGCCTGCGAGAGGGCTCTACTTTTGAGAAACCACTTATTAGCGATGCGTTTACAGTTATTAATTTAACAGCTAATTACAAAATACTAAATAAACCTAAATTTCAGCTAGGTGTTTTTTCAAGTATTAGCAATGTATTAAATACAAAATATTATAATGCTGGCAATGAAAATTTAGACCAAAGCCCACAAGACCCACTTCGGGCAAATTTTGGTTTAAAGTTGGATTTGAAGTAGTGTATAATTTCTCACTTTAAACTAAAATAAATAGTGTTTAACAACGTTTTTTTTGTATAACTTTTATTATATCTTTAAAATTTTAATTACAAACAGTTTAACAAAATTAACATGAAAAAATTCAACACAATTTTTAACCTTAGCCTTATGGCACTCCTTGCAATAGGGCTAACAATGACTTCCTGCAAAAAAGATAATCCTGTCGAAGACAATCCCGACAATAACCCAACCACCAAAAAGAAAATGCTGGTTATTGAGAATGGGGCACAGAATATCGCCCCCGATGGGAGCGTAAAATACAAAGCACATGTTGTAGATGAAGACGGGCAAGTATCTGCCGCAAAAAATGCAGTAACATGGTCGGTTTCAGAATCGACAATGGCCACCATTAGCTCGGGCGGTATTATCTCCACCTTAGGCGTAACAGGCTCTATGACAGTAACCGCCACTGCCACCGTGGACGGCACAGAGCTTACCGCAACTACCCCATTAGGGATTTATATACAGCCCTCCCTTTTTGCCGTTGCACCATCAGCAATTATTGGTTTCAAAGGCGATACCTACGAATTAATTGAAGCACTTATTGCACTAAGTACCGATTTACCTACCTTTACTTATGCTAGCTCAAACACTTCGGTAGCCACCGTTAGTGCAAGCGGCTTAGTAACCCTTACGGGTGGGGGCGATTGCATAATAACAGTAACTGCAAGCACAATGGCTAATACACCTTTCAATATCCCTGTTGCCGTAATTGCAGAGCCAGTAATTCCATTGCCTATTACAAAAGTAGAACTTTCGCCAGCATCTGCCGAAAAATTTAGGGGCGAAACAGCACAATTTTCAGCAAAAGCATTTAATACCGCAGGCGAAGTTGCAGGTGCTCAATTTGAATGGACCACTTCGGATAGCAATATCGCTACGGTTGATGCTTCGGGTTTGGTTACTACAATTGCAGTAGGCGAAGCCACAGTTTATGCAAAATCGTCAGGGATTTTAGGGCAGGCAGAGATTATAGTAAAACCTGATACTGCAATTTTGGTAGAGCCATTTTTTGCAGAAGTAGGGGCTGGTAAAACCAAACAGTTTACTGCCAAAGCATACAATTTGCGTACACAATCATTAATCTCGGATATTACTACTTTCGATTGGCAAATCCCAACTTATGGTTTTTCAATATTTGATATTGCATCTGTTGATGCTAATGGGCTAGTTACCGTAAAAAGTAATGCCACAGTAGGTATGATATCTACTGTAATAGCAACTGTACCGGGCAAACCAGAGCTAGGAGGTGCGGCATCTGTTATGGTAAAATTAGCCGATATAGGAGGCTGCAATTGTGGAAGCAATGTAGCTAATGTGGCAAGTATTAGTGTGCCAAGTACGCTTACTATGAGCTCTTTTGGTGGTACAGCAACATTAAACCCTGTGGCACTAGATGCTAGTGGCAACGAAGTTTCAGGCGTTACTTTTAACTATTGTGTAGATAGTTCTACCATCGTATCGATGTTTGAAAATACTGTAAATGCTCTTGGCTTCGCTGGTACTGCAACCATTACAGTTTGTGTTGGCGATGTTTCGGCAACAGTGGCAGTTACCACTAACTAATAGTACAAAAATCTAAAAATAGAGTATCGTATAATAAAAAGGAGAAATTTAATTTTCTCCTTTTTTTATGCTTTGTTTTTCAAAAAGATTTAGCTCGTGTAGTTTTTTTGTTTCCTGTATGAGTGTATCTGGGTGGCTACAAATAACATTTATAAGCCTATATTTTTGTTCTTTAATAGGGCTTGTATTCGCCAGCGAAATTGCGAAGTGGTTTTGTCGTCGCCCGAGTCGTACCACCATGCGGTGTATAATAAATCATCGCCTTGTTGTAGTTTTCCGTAGTAAACATCTACTGTGCCTATTGTTTTAATCTGCTCGTTTATTATTTTATATCCGCTGCCTTTCCAGCAAACGAGTGGCGAATGGTCGGCAGAGTAGAAATTTGTTGCTGGTTTTATGTAGATAAGTACCTTATCGTTCCAGTATTTGGTAACCCCTAATTTTTCATTTGATTTTTGAAAACTGCTAGTTCCAAAATCAATATTATTTTCGGTATGGATTCTT
The DNA here is from genome assembly GCA_947311265.1 of uncultured Chlorobiota bacterium. Lineage (GTDB taxonomy): Bacteria > Bacteroidota > Bacteroidia > Bacteroidales > JAADGE01 > CAMZKQ01. The sequence goes on from CAMZKQ010000044.1 coordinate 6,386, forward strand.
GTCTTGCTCTTTTTCGGATTATAAAACTGATAGAAAATAAGCAAGCTGGCTAAAAGTGTTAGTATTATATAAAAAGCGGTTTTATTAATTTTTTTATTATTACTATTAGTAACAACATTTTTATTCTTTTTCGGAAGGTATTTTATCAAAAACCAGATTGGAATTGTAACATATAGTACAAAACAGAGCATACCAATGGCTTCATGCAAAAATGTATCAGGTGGCGATTTAAGTAGGGTAATTACTAGAATCCTTACAAAATTAGACAAAATAACGAGTAAATAGCTTGCCGAAAGTGCTATAATTACACTCGAAAAGCGAAACTCCTTTTTAGCCTTTTTTTCCTGAAAAGCAATAAATAGCAAGGGAATAAGAAGGCTCATTAGTACCATTTTAAGCCCCATACATTCGGGATCTACACGAAATTCCTCTTCGCCAAGTAAGATAATATTGCCCACAGAGCTGTAGTTACTGTCCAGTTGGGCAAGGGTTAGCCCTGAAAACTTGCTTAGATAAAGCCGAATTTCAAAACCAGTAATTTCGGATAAGTAAATAACTATTGGCGAAATAGTGATGATTAAAATTAAAGGCAGGCTGTTTATTTTTCCTAGTTGTGTTTCTATAATAAAAATTGCTACGCAGATTACTGCCAGAAAATAAAGGCTACTCAAAGGCAAAAAACCGTACAATAGAAATAGAGAAAAGGAAATAAGACCATACCGCAGCGATTTTTCGCTTCTTTTTATTGTCATTAAAAAAGGTAGAGCAAGGGCTGAAATTACAAAACTAAAATCAAAAACTAGATAAACTAGTAGTTGCTTATAAGTAAGAAAACTTAAAACACAGAAAGAAATGGCAAGTATAATAACTGACTTACTTGTATTCTTGTCTTTAAAAATGGGCATCAAGTTTTACTTTACTTTGTAGGAAGTACTTTCTTTTAGGTGGTGCTAGATATTCCTATAATAATAATATCATCGGTTTGTTCATCGTTCTTTTTCCAAGTTCTAAGTTCGGTTTCTAGTTTTTCCTTTTGTGCTTTGGCAGGAAGTGTTGAAATTTGATGTAGAAAATCACGGTAGTTTTTGGTCATATATTTCCGCCCATGCTTGCCACCAAATTGGTCTTGAAAGCCATCGGAAAAGATATAAAATTTATCGCCTTTTTGTTGGTTGATTTTGTGTAGTGCAAAGTTTTTTTCTGCCCCTTTTGGTGGTGCAATCCCACCGATTGCAAATTTTGTTCCTTTTATAATATTCATTTCGCCTTGCGAAATGTAGTAGAGCGGGTTTTTAGCTGCTGCAAAATATACGGTGTTGTTGCCTTCTTCAAAAACAAGGATAGAAATATCCATGCCATCGTTTATTTGCCCTGAATTTTTATCACCTCTTAGGCGTTTTGTTACTTTTTTATCTAATTCTGCTAGGATTTTGTGGGGCATTATAGTCTTTTCTTGGGTTACAATTTCATCAATAAAATCGCTGCCCATAACGGTCATAAATGCCCCTGGTACGCCGTGCCCTGTACAGTCTGCAGCAATTACAATTTTGTAGGTTTTGCCTTGGCTTTCAATTTTTTTGTACCAGTAAAAATCGCCGCTGACTATGCTGTGGGGTTTAAAAAATACGAACGCATCGCTAAAAGCGTTTTCAATTTCCGAAATTTCGCCTAATATTGCTTTCTGTATTCTTCTTGCGTAAGTTATGCTATCGGTTATTTGCTGATTTTTTTCGTTTAGTTTTTTGTTATTTTGGGTTATTTCGTAGTTGGCTTCTTTTAAGTTTTCCGATTGTGCTAAAATCTCATCATTTTTCTGGCTAATTTGGGCTGTTCTTTCTTGTACTTTTTCTTCAAGCTCTCGGTTTACTTTGGTTTGTAGCAGGTCATTTTGGGTGAGGTGGTCTATTATTTCTTGCTGTGCTGCCCGCCTTTCTGTTTCTTGTTTTACAAGCAATCCAAAAGAGAATACGGAGAATGGAATTTCCAGACCAATTTGGAAGTATATTAAATCTAAGCGAATTAGCCCTGTTGTGCCAAGGAGGGTAATGAATGCACCTAGTAGTAAGCCTGCCATTCCTATAAGGAAGTACTTTGTTATTTTAGTTTTTATTTTTGCTCCGAGGTAAATAAACCAAAAAGCGATAATCAGGAAAATACTGTATGATAGGTTTGAAACTTGCTCGTAGAGGCTTTGGTTTATTTTAATTAATACAAAGGAAATGGCAGCAAAGATATAGGCAATTATAATATAAATGCTAAGTATTTTGTTGGCTTTAGGAAAGTGCTTTTCAATGCCTATAAATCGGCGGGCAAACTGTAAATAAAGAACAAAACCTATCTGTAAAGTCCAGTACCCATACGATATATTGGTTGATATTACATCTGAAATAACAGATAAGTAGTGATAATCATTAAGGAAAAATAGCGAAATTATCAGCATGAAACCGATGTAATATAGCTGCTCTGTATTTCGCTGGCTAAAGTAGCTAAATAAGTTGTAAATTATTAACATCCATAGTAAGCCTTGAAATATGCCTTGGATTAAATTTTTCCAATATTCGATATACTCATAGTTGTCTTCCTGAAAAACGGTAAATTCATGTTTGAAGTTCATCTCTAAAACGTTTTCAAGTTTTAGGTAAATGGTTTCGTTTTGGTTATCTAAATTTAACTTAAAACCAAAGGCAAAAAGGCGGGGTTTGCTTCGCTGTGAGTTGGGGAAAAATGTGCCTGATTTTTCTGTCATGTATTTTGTGTCTGACGAAAAATCGTAGGCAGTAATTTTTGCAAATTGGTAGGGGTGCTGTATTATCCATTTGCTAGCGGTACTTTTTTTTCTAGTAAATTGGAAGCGTAGCCAGTACACTTTATCGGTTTTTAGCTGTCCTGTTTTTTGTTCAAATGGAACAAATTTGTCATCGAATTTGCCAGATTTAATGTCATTTATTGTAAGTGTTTTAGTCGTATCTTCAAGAATATAAATTTTCTTCTTGGGAAGAGCATCGTAGCAAACTAAGTTATCTAGCGAAATAGCATTACTGGGCTGTGCCCAGATATTATTAGGCAAAATGATGCTAAAAAGCAGTGTAAATATAAATAGTTTTTGCTTCATTTAGAGTTTTAAGGCTTAATCTAGAATTTCGGTTACAACAATTTTATCGAAGTAGGCAGTTTGCTCGCCACAAACCCGAAGCCCTATTTCTCGGATACTGAAAGTTTCGTTATTGCGTTTCTTCTTTTCGACAAATACATTATTTACATAAAACTCTATTTCTTCTGGGCTTACTTTTATTTTGAATTTTACGGGCTTATCGGGCGAACTTTTTTGTGCTGTTTCAATGGCTTCTCCTATAAAAGAGAAGTCGCTTCCTTCGTGTATATTCATTCTTGCTTTGCCTGTATTTTGTATTTCAAAGGCATAATAATTACTGTTGTCGTAAGAGAGCATTAGCCCAAAATATTCATTTTTTCCTGTCTGCTCGTAAGCTCCAAGCGTGGCTTCTACCTCGTATTTAATGTATTCTGGTAGTATTATGTCTGTCCAGTTGCAATAGCCATCGGTATTTGCTGTAAAAAAGTATTTTCCACTTTACTTTTCTTTTCGAGTTCTATTTTAGGGTTCCAGCCCTTTAGGGGGGTGTCAAATTTGTCCTCGAAAATAGGCTTCGATTTCCCGGGTTCTGAAATACGAATATAGTCAAAATAGACTTCCTGCGTACCCCCACACACTAGTTTTATCGAGTGGGCTTTGAGGATTTCCATGTGCCCAAAGTACAGCAGCTCGTTGTTGACATAAAATTTAAACTTCTCGCCTCTTACTGCTACTTTTATGGTGTTGAACGATTTTTCTCCTTGCTTAAAAGTGGGGCATTCTTTTTCTGTAATATTGCTTGCCCACTGTTTGTTAATTCTGAAACCATAGCGAGCAGTTTTGTTTTGCCGGATATAAAAGTAGCCAAAATTTGTACCAGCACCGCCTATCTGTATGCCATAGTTATCGGATTTGCTGCCTTTTTTCCATTGTGTTTTTACTGTAATATTATAGTTTGCAGGCAAATCTACGGAGTAGGGGTCATTTCTTAAATACCCTGTTTTTTCAAAGGTTTCAAATTTGTAAAATCCATCTTCAATTCTTGCATTTAGCTGGTATTGATTAAAGATGTCCCAGCCATTTTCTGTGTCATTAAATTCTTCGGTAAATGAGCGAGCTGGTGGTGGTGGAAACATTAGCTTTTTAACTAGAATTAGCCCAGCGATTAAAAGTACGCCAATAATAATTGCAAAAATAGTATTCCGCTTGCGTTGCTGTGCATGTGCATCGGCAGATAGTTTTTTATACATTTTATCTACCTCGGCCCTAGAAAGGGAGGTCATTTCTGCAAGTGCTTCTTTTGTGGAGTTATGTACTTCTCTTTCTTCTAATTCTCGGTCTTTTTTTAAAACTTCGTCTTTTAGGCGTTCTAATATTTCATTATCTAATTTTCTACTCATTGGTTTATAGCTTTATTTTGGAAAATAATGGAAATTTATGCTCTAGTTACAAATATAACTTTTAAGATGCAGTTAAAAAAAGATATTTTTCTTTCAATAAAAAAGCACTACTTTAAAGGTAGTGCTTTTTTATAAATAGTTATCGCAGAAGCGATTTTAGTTTAATATTCGTCTTCTAAGAAACCAGTTCTACGAACACCCGAACAATGGTAAATTGTCCCAGGATCATCAGCATATTCAATTTTAAAGTAGATACTGTCGCAAACTACGCCTGATGCAGATTTCCCTCCATCTTTAATAACTTTACCATCGGTAATTGTCATTTTTATGTCGTATAAAGCACCACCATTATCAGCCGTATTTTGTACATCTGTACCAGAAAAAGTGGCAGCATCTACATTGCAATTGGCTTTGGTTGTATATGTCCAGAAATTACCAGCATCGCTAATCCAAAGTTTATTGTTGTCTTCGGCAGCAGTGTTATAGGTTAAAAGTTGTGTATGGCCAACACCATAATAGTCGTCTAGCACGCCAGAGCCATTATCGAATCGGTAAACTACCCACCATTCGCCAGCCAATGGCCAAACTGCGGAGTATTCAACTTCTTTTTCTTTCGGCTGATTCATCTCGTACAGTTTTGTACATGAAGTAACTGATAGTAACACAGCCGCAATTAATACTAAATTTAATATTTTTTTCATTGATTTTTAATTTTAAAATGAAACTTGTGTTAATGTGGCTTCAAAAACGTAGCCAAAACTCCAAGTACTTTTGTAGTAAATGGTTTTTGCAGCAGCGTCAATTGAGAAGTCGGAAGTTACTAAATCGCCACCAAATGCACCTACGCCCGATGGTTGTTGTGAAATTGTAAAATCATTGGCTGCCATATCGTTGGCTGTTACTTGCAAACCTGCAGAACGGTAGCCGTTGCCATAACCACGACCTAAATCGTAGTAAGCACCACTAGCATCTGATATTGCAAATACATTGTCGCTTACTTTTGTTACGGTAAGGTATTTCATATCAGTGTATTGTGCACTTGTTGTACCATTACGTACAACTGTACAGGTATATACGCCTTCTATGCTTGTTACAAAATCGCCTTTGCCACTTACATAGACAGTTCTTCCTGTTGTGCCTGAAAAGCCATCGCCATTAGTTGCAGAGTAGGTAATAGAATACTTGTCGGCAGCTGTTCCTACGGCATCGCCAGAGTAGCCTGTGTAAAGTCCTTTTACAGCTACTTTAACGGTTATGTCATTGCCGTTTTCAGAGGCCGTTACGCCAGGGTCTGTAAATGGAGTGCCTAATTCGTGGATAATGGTTGCATCTCCTTTGAAATCGAATTTAGGGTAGTAGGTTATTTTTTCTGTTTTGCCTTCTGTTTCTACTCTTTTTTGGCAAGAAGTAAAAATACCTGCAAAGACAGTCAGTATTAATAAATATTTAAAAATATTTTTGTTCATAACGTTTATATTTTAAGGTTAATTTTTATCCCACCAAACTTTGTCGGTAGTTTTTGTTTGCCCAGGGAAGCTGCTGTTTAAGTTTACTTCGTCTTGGGGGTAAATTAAGCGTGCAGGAAAAACACCTCCTGTAACACCTTCTACAGAGTAGGCCAGTTTTCCGACCTGTATTTTTTCGTTAG
>CAMZKQ010000045.1 GCA_947311265.1 uncultured Chlorobiota bacterium
GACTAGCACCCAACAAATACTCCAAAATCAGAATAAAAATGCACTAAATGCAACCCTATTATATTCGCTTGGCGATATTATAGAATATACGGCTTTTTATGATAATAAAAAAACTATTATTTCGGATTCGCCTGTGGCTGATAAGTCTTATGTAATTGAATTTCAGTCGTGTATAGATTTTAATAATAATATCTATAAAGTTACAAAAGTAGGTACGCAATGGTGGATGGCAGAGAATTTAAAATCGGATAATTACTCCAATGGAAGCAATATTTCGGGTAAATACAAGTACGCTAATAGTACCGAAAATGAAACTATTTATGGCAAATTATACACTTGGGCTGCCACCATGAATGGCGATGCGGGCAATAATGATTTGCCAAGTACGGCACATGGTATTTGCCCACAAGGCTGGCACGTACCTAGCGAAATTGAATGGGATACCATGCGTGATTTTCTTGGCGGTTGGCAGCAGATGGGTGGCAAGCTAAAAGAAGCGGGCTTGGCCCACTGGGTAGCCCCAAATACGGACGCTACAAATGCCTCGGCAATGAATGTCCGCCCGGGTGGCTTGCGTTGGGACGATGGTACTTATCAATACATTGGGGAGAAAGCCCTTTTCTGGACGGCTACTGACGACTTATTTAATGTAGATATTAATAATGCAAGTGGCTATACTTTTTTTTCTGCCACGCCAGCGGCTTCTTACTACCTTTACACTTGGGATTTAAAAGTACTAGGCAAATCGGTACGTTGTGTAATGGATTAGCTTATTTATAGTCTAAAAAAAGGTCGGGAAATAGACAACTGCTATTCCCGACCTTTTTTAGTTTAAAATTAAGTGCGTTTTCTGTTATTTTTTAATAAATTTATGTGTAAAGTTATCTCCATTTTTCGCTTGAAAGCGGATAAAGTGTAAACCTGAATTGTAGTTTGAAGTGTTAATTTGGAGTTTACCACTTTTGTTTTCTTTTGTATAAACGATTTGCCCCAAAGCATTTACTATCGTAATTTGCGAAAAGTGAGCAATGTTATCAATAGTAAGAATATTATCAACAGGGTTAGGAAATATTTTAATTTTGGAAAATACCTCTTCTACTCCGGAGGCTAAATCGGCATTAAGTACAATATTATCCACCTCCCAAAGTGCGGCTGCACCGCCATTAGTGCCACTAGATGTGTAATAAAAAGCGAGGTAAACGCTTGTGCCAGCAATGCCTGAAAGGTCGATGTTTCCAGAGCTTGTCCATGTTTGCGAATCTTCGGCAGGGTAGGTGTATGCAAGGTTTGTCCATGTTGCAGACGATGGCACACCGTTGCCTGTGTAGTCGGTAGAGTATTTAATTTTTACCTCTGGTCTTGCTATTCCGGCATCGTTCCATTGTGTCCAAGTATCAAAAGTAAGCACTTCGTTGGTGTAGTCGTCTAGATTTATAGCACTAGTTATAAGCCAGTCTTCGCAAGGGGCAGAACTGCTGTAGCCATTAACTTTATAATAGCCCCCTTCGCAAAGCCAGTCGTGGTCGCCACCGTCGTTTACGGTTTCCCAGCCAGCAGGCAGGCAGTTAGTAAAGTCTTCGTTTATAACATCAGTATTTGAACTCCAAGCCGAAACAACAATAGTGAAGGATTGTAATTTAATATCTCCATTTTCAGTTAATTTTAAGACTACATTGTGGCTGCCAATATCGGCGGTTGTGGGTGTGCCAGAAAGTGTTGCGGTGTTTGCCGCTTCGTCTTTTGTAAAAGTAAGCCATGCTGGCTTTGTGGTGCAAGCCAATGTTTCGGATTCTAACTCTACGTTGTAAGTAATATTGTAGGTGTATGCAATATCTTCGGTGGCTTCTGTTACTGGGTTCGATGTAAAATTTAACCCGCTGCAACTTGCCCATACGCATTCTACCCATTCTGGGTGGTCTATGTATGGGTTTCTGTTGTGTTGGATTGGGTAAACGGCATTATTTCGGTCTATTTCTTTTTGGGAAACAGGGTCCATTTGGTGCCACGATAGTAGCATACTAGTTTGCCATGCCGATAGGTTGTTGCCAGTAAATACAACGTTGGCATTTCCGCCCCAGCTACTTACATTGTTTTTATATCTAGTGGCAACGTAAAAATAGGTTCTTGCAAAATCGCCTTTGAAGCGGTCGATTGGTTCAAAAACAGTACCTGTATATCCTGAATAAGTGCAAGGGCCTTTTTTGCTTCCGTTGGAAGATATTGAACGCCCTGCAGTTTCGCCATAAGGGTAGTTGCTTCGCATACCGTTTACTTTGCCATCGGTGGGGTAAACCATGAATAAATCGGCTTGCATGGGGTAGCTACTACCGAACCAAGACTGTGGAACGGAGTGTTCTCTGTTGTAACAATCCCCCTCAATAGCATAAGATCCACATTTATCGGTCTGGTGGATGAACCAGTAATCGGCAGTACTATCTGCTTTCATAGAATACATGTCCCAGACTTTGCCGTTGGTGTAGTTATCGGTGGTTTCGTAGGCAGTATATAGCCCGCCGTAGGAGTTGGAGCTATGCCCGTTGGTTATAATGCCTCGTAGGGCTTCTCGTAGTGGTTCGCCTTCTAGCCCGTTGGCGGCACTATAATATCCCGAAGGGATTTGCCCAAATGCTATTGAGCTTATAGCTAAAAAGATTAGTGTGAATTTAAAGTGTTTCATATAATATGTATATTTGTTAATAAAAAATTTAGTGTTTTACAAATTTTGAGATAATTAGCTCATTATTTTGTGTTCTTATTGAAATTAAATAGATGCCTTTTTCTAAGTTAGCAAGTTTAATTTCTATATTTTTTTTGTTGATATTTGAATTTTGAATTATTTTTTGCCCTAAAAAGTTGCTAATTAAAATTTCGGAAATCGTTTTATCGCCGTTTATAAATAGGGTGTTATTTACGGGGTTGGGGTAGATGTTGAATCTTGATTTTATATCCACAATACCAGAAGAAACATCGCCTGTGAGTAAAATATCATCAACTTTCCACCAAGCAGCTTGCCCGCCAGATGTGCCAGAGGAGCTGTAATGAAATGCAATGTAAACGTCTGTTCCTGTAATTTGCGAGAGGTCTATATCGCCAGATTGTGTCCAAGTATCTTCTTGGGCAGGGAAGGTATAGCTTAGGGTGTTCCAAGTTGCCAGAGTCGGGTCGCCATTTCCGGTGTAATTTGTGGAATATTTTAGTTTTACTTCGGGGTCGGCAATGCCGCTGTCGGAGTATTTTATCCAGCTTTTAAAGCTGAGAATTTCATTACTGTAATTATCTAAATTTATTGCAGGGGAGATGTACCAATCGTCCGAGCCTACATCGCCGTTGTAGCCGTTTATCTCGTTGTAGTTCGAGGAGCAGTCCCAGTTTTTATTTGAGGCTACGCTATAAGTTGTCCAGTTGGCAACTGGGCAAGTGGAAAAATTGACATCTAAAATATCCTGTGTGTTGCTGTAAGGGGC
>CAMZKQ010000046.1 GCA_947311265.1 uncultured Chlorobiota bacterium
ACTGCTGGCAACTGTACTGTTGTATTTTCGCAAAGGTTTTTATCTGCCCCTGCATCGGCTTGTATTTTTACATCTTTTGTAATCACTACGTCATCTGTTTCCACACATGCCCCGTTGGTAATTGTCCAAGTAAATGTGGTGGCACCATCTTGCAAATTACTGACTTGTGCTGTTGGCAAGATACTGCTATCAAATGTATTTCCTGCTACGCTGCTTGTCCAAGCACCTGTGCCTTCACTAGGGGTGTTTCCCGCAAGGGTATAGGTGTCTGTACAGATATGCTCATCAAGATTTGCGTTAGCAAGTATTTGTTTAAAGTTGGTTAATACCATTTGGTCGGAAGTGGAGCAGGTTTCATTTTTTACTGTCCAAGTAAATGTGGTTACCCCTAGTGGGATATTAGATATTTGTGCATTGAATGTACTTTTGTTGTCGTAAGTAATTGTGCCATCATTAGTCGAAGTCCAAATACCAATACCAAGTGTTGGCGGCTCGGCATCAAGTTGGTGGCTGGCTACATTGCATAAGTTTAAGTCGCCTTTTGCATTGGCAATAATTTCTGCATCTCTTGTAATCACTACTGCATCGGCATCTGTACAAGCGGCGTTGGTAATTGTCCAAGTAAATGTGGTTGCTCCATCTTGCAAATTAGAAACTGCTGTAGTGGGCAAGTTAGCGTCTGCAAAAATAGCACCTACTGGGCTAGCCGTCCAAGTGCCTGTACCTGCTCCAGTGGCATTTCCATTGAGTGTATATGTGCTTTGGCAGATATGTTCATCGGTAGAGGCATCGGCTATTATTTTTACACTATTTATAATCGTCATTTGGTCGTCCGTTTGGCAAGTGCCGTTTTGGACTGTCCAAGTAAAGGTCGTAGTGCCAAGTTGTAGGTTGGACACATTAGCGTTTTCAACGCTTGCATTATTATAGGTTACTCCTGCGTCGGAAGAAGTCCAAACACCGCTACCTTGTGCTGGTGATACGGCGGCTAAAATCGCCGTATTGCTTTCGCAAAGGCTCTGGTCACTACTTGCATCTGCCTGGATTTCAACATCTTTTGTAATGATAACATTATCGACATTTACGCAAGTACCGTTGGTGATTGTCCAAGTGAAAGTCGTTGCACCATCGGCTAAGCCTGCAACGGCAGTTCCCGCAAGGCTATTATTTGTAAAGGAAGTACCTCCTGCACTGCTTGTCCAAAGGCCTGTGCCTGATGCTGGTACATTTCCCGCAAGGGTATAGTTTGTTACGCAAATATGCTCATCGGCATTGGCATTGGCAGTGATGAGTTCATCTACTAAGATAGTCATTTGGTCGTCCGTTTGGCAAGTGCCGTTTTGGACTGTCCAAGTAAAGGTGGTTGTGCCGAGTTGTAGGTTGGACACATTAGCATTAAAAATACTTGCATTATTATAGGTTACTCCGGCATCAGAAGAAGTCCAAACGCCTGTGCCTTGTGCTGGTGATATGGCTGCAAGTGTGCCTGTGGCTGATGCACAGAAATTTTGGTCGCTACTTGCATCTGCTACTACTAACAAATCTCGTACTATTGTAACCTCATCGGCATTTACGCAAGTACCGTTGGTAATTGTCCAAGTGAAGGAGTTGTTTCCATTACTTAGCCCTGTTACTCCAGAGTTAAAGGCGGAGGGGGTTTGTGCAGTTCCAAAACCTGCGGTAGTTGTCCAAGTCCCTGTTCCTGATGCTGGTACATTTCCCGCAAGGGTATAAGTGGATACGCAAACGTGCTCGTCGGCATTGGCATTGGCGATGATGAGTTCGTCGTTGGTAATTGTCATATCATCGTTGGTCGAGCAGGTGTTGTTGCTGATTGTCCAAGTAAAAGTAGTTGTGCCTAGTGGTATATTTGATGCTGTGGCATTGGTTAGTGTAGCGTTATCAAAGGTTACTGCTCCTGACGATGATGTCCAAGTGCCGATACCATCTAGTGGAGCATTTCCTGCAAATGTGTTTGTAGATGTGTTGCAAATGGCTTTGTCGGAGTTCGCATTTGCTAGGGTGAGTATATCTTTTGTGATAACAAAATCATCGGAATCGTTGCATGCTCCATTAACTATCGTCCATGTAAATGTGGTTGTGCCATTGGGGTAACTAAATGCGGTGGCATTAAATGTGCTTGGGTTTAGAAAGGTTACACTTGCATTTGAGGCTGTCCAAACGCCTTGCCCGTGTGCTGGGATATTGCCTTGCATTTGGTGGGTTGGCTCGCAAATACTTGTATCGTTTCCTGCATCTGCTGTTACTGGGGCAAAAGCTGTAATTATTACTTCGTCTGCCCTTACGCAGGTTGCGTTGGTGATTGTCCAGAAAAGGGAGTTTGCTCCATTTGCAAGGATTGAAACAGTGGTTGCTTTGTTTGTTTTGGAAACAAAACTTACCCCAGCTGTTGATGATGACCACTCGCCAGTGGCTGTGTGTGTGTCGTTACCATACAAGGTTACTGTTGTTCCACAGAATGAGCTATCTACTCCTGCGTTTGCAGGAACTGGAATATCATGGAATAAGAACATTTGGTCGCTGCTTTCGCAAATACCGTTAGATATTGTCCAAGTAAAAACAACTGCTCCTTCGTTTAACCCTGTTATTATAGCAGTTTCGCTAGTAACATTATCAAAAGTAACCGCCGAATTTGAGGAGGTCCATACCCCTGTTCCGGGTGCTGCTGCATTGGCATTTAGTTG
>CAMZKQ010000047.1 GCA_947311265.1 uncultured Chlorobiota bacterium
GGGGCATTTCGATAACCCGATATATGCCCAATTACAACATATCATCAGGTATTTCATTTTCAAAAATAAATACCAACTTTACCTTCGACACCCAGCTCACCCAAATTGATTCCACCTCCTACTACAAATATTTTACCCGCAGTAGATTCGAGGTCGATACAGTATGGTTTTTAAACCTTGAACACCTGTTAGAAACTGGCGACTCAATCTGGTTTGCTTACCAAGACACCACCTATTACAATACACTAGACTCCACTTTAAATAGCAAAATAGATACCAGTTATTTTAAAATTACAGAAAAAAACATCAACCACTACTCTTACCTCGAAATCCCTTTATTAATAAGCTACCCCATAGCCTCTAAAAAACTAGCCCTCTACCCAGAAATAGGTATTATTCTCGGGCTTATGATGAACTCAAGAGGGAAAATAGTAGCACTAGAAGATAGAAACCGCTCAGATTTCATTAAAAACCAGACCCAATTTATTGCCATAAATGTATCCTACTTAGTAGGCATTGGAGTCAGTTATTTTATCTCTCCAAAGTTAGATATTTCGGCAAAAGCCTATATGCGGCAAGATATTTTACCCATTTTCAAGAATTACCCTATAGGCTTACAGCACCGCAGTTTTGCTACGCAAGTGGGGATAAGGTATAAATTAGGATTTTAATTGATACCAAAAGCCAAGTAATTATTAAGAATAATTAACACCAAAAAATTTTGTAAAACAAAACACTTTAATATTTTTGTAGTGCAATATTGCATAAACTAAAATTCAGGTATTATGAAGAAAGGATTAATTTTATTATCAGCACTTTTTATCTTTGTGCTTACAGCAACACCAAGTTTTGCTATTGAAGCCAACCACTAATTGGGACATTACTAAAGTAATTATTAATATACTACTTAGCTTCCTATTTTGGATACCTGCTATTATCCATGCACTAATTGTTGTAAAAAATTCATAAACAAACACCAACACACAAAACATAAAAAAAGGCAACTATTACTAGTTGCCTTTTTTATAATATACAAAACTATGGTAAAAAAAATTATAGGTTTAGCAAGCACAAATCTAGGGCAACAAAAAACACTAGTACTCGCCCCTGCCCAAGACATTCACGCACTAGATGCAGTTTACAAAGCGACCCTAGAAAACATAGTTTCAGTTATTTTAGTAGGCGATAAAAAAAAAATTGAGCAAATAGCACAAGAAAAAGAACTCAATTTAAGGAAATTTATAATTATAGATTTACCCAATAAATTACAAGCCGTAAAAAAAGCAGTATCCCTAGCAGCCAATGGCGATGCCGACATCTTAATGAAAGGCGCAATAAACACCGCCGACCTCCTCCGAGCCGTACTCAACGACGACTGGGGACTAAAAACAGGCAATATACTCTCTCATTTTGCCATTTTCGAGCTAGCACACTACCACAAACCCCTCGCAATTACCGATGTTGCCATGAATATAGCCCCAACACTAAACGAAAAAAAAGGGATTATTAAAAACGCAGTCCACCTCCTCAACAAAATTGGGCTTACAAAGCCCAAAGTGGCACTACTAGCCGCCGTAGAAACAGTAAACCCCAAAATGCCAGCCACCACCGATGCCGCCTTACTTACAATGATGAACAAACGTGGACAAATAAAAATCTGTATTATTGATGGGCCGCTGGCATTCGACAATGCCATGAGCCAAAAAAGTGCAAAACACAAAGGCATAATTTCAGAAGTAGCAGGCGATGCCGACCTGCTAGTAGTTCCCAATATTGAAGCCGGGAATATCCTATATAAAGCCTTTGCGTTTGGCGGTGCCAACCCAGCGGCCATCTTACTCGGAGCAAAAGCACCTATTGTACTCACCTCCCGTGCCGATTCCGAAGCAACAAAATTTAATAGCATATTACTAGCCACCCTATCATAATTCTCTCGGATAGCTAACATAAGGAAAAAGACTTCTCAAGCTTTAAATATGAATAACAATAAATTTGCCCTCCTATCAGCCACTTTTTTCAGTATTTCAGGGCTATTAATTGGCATCATTTATGTGCAAATTTCCGCCACAGAAACCAATGGTTTTTTCCCTGCACACAGTGCAATGGCAGGTTTTATAAGTGCCTACTACTCTGCCCTATTCTTAAATGTTAAAAAAAATGATTACTCCACAAAAAAAATAATTATTGCAGGCAGCATTGCAGGCATAGTTTCGCACTGGATTTGCTGGTACTTCCTACAAATCCAATTAAATTTTGAATACCATACATTAAAACTCGAAGTAATGGAAATCCCACCCCATTTATTCGATGCCCTATATCTTGTTTTTGCGTATTGTTTAAAAAGTATTATTTTTGTAGGTTGGGCAACTATTGGCACTGCCATTTTATCCGGTTTTCTTGCCAAGAAAAAAATCTAAAATGCCCCATATTAAATCTAAATTATCAATTCAGTAAAAGCTAAAAATTAAATATCCAAATGACATCACAACAAATAAGACAAGCCTTTTTTGATTTTTTTGAATCTAAAAAACACAACATAGTAGCCTCCGCCCCCATGGTACTCAAAACCGACCCAACGCTAATGTTTACCAATGCCGGCATGAACCAGTTTAAAGATATTTTCTTAGGCAATTCCCCCGCAAAAAAGCCACGAGTAGCCGACTCGCAAAAATGCCTGCGCGTTTCGGGCAAGCACAACGACCTTGAAGAAGTCGGGCATGACACCTACCACCATACCATGTTCGAGATGCTAGGCAACTGGTCTTTTGGCGACTATTTTAAAGCAGAAGCCATAAATTGGGCATGGGAGTTCCTTACAGATACACTAAAAATTGACCCATCAAAACTCTATGCCACCGTTTTTGAAGGCTCAAAAGAGGACGGCACAGCACTAGACGAAGAAGCAAAAAAACTGTGGCAGAATTTCTTACCCGATGACCGGATTTTAAACGGAAATAAAAAAGATAATTTCTGGGAAATGGGAGAAACAGGCCCTTGTGGACCTTGCTCCGAAATCCATATAGACCTAAGGTCTGATGAGGAAATTGCAAAACTACCCGGGCGAGATTTAGTAAACCAAGACCACCCCCTTGTTATCGAAATTTGGAATTTGGTATTTATACAATTTAACCGAAAAAAAGGAGGCAAGCTAGAGCCACTACCCGAAAAACACATCGATACAGGCATGGGCTTCGAACGGCTAGCAATGGTAGTGCAAGGCACAAAATCAAACTACGATACCGATGTATTTATGCCAATAATAAACGCCCTAGAAAAAATCACAAACTGCACATACAAAAAAGACGAAAAAACAGATATTGCCATTCGGGTAATTGCCGACCATATTCGCACCATTGCATTTTCAATTACCGATGGGCAACTCCCCTCCAACACAGGTGCAGGCTACGTTATCCGCAGGATTTTACGCCGTGCAGTACGCTATGGCTACACCTTTTTAGGAGCAAAAGAGCCATTTATCCACCAACTTTTGCCCGCCCTAATTTCGGTTATGGGCAAGCAATATCCCGAACTGCTTACGCAGAAGGACATTATTAAAAAGGTTATTTTTGAAGAAGAAAACTCATTCCTAAGAACACTCGAAACGGGTATAAAACTACTCAACAAAGTAATTTCTTCCGCCCAAGCGGAAAAAAAAGAAGAAATAGACGGAAAAACAGTTTTTATTTTATACGATACTTACGGTTTTCCTTATGACCTTACCGATTTAATTTTACATGAAAACAATCTAAAAATAGACAAAACTGGCTACGACAAAGCAATGCTAGAGCAGAAAACACGCTCCCAAGATGCCGCCTCTACCGATACCGACGACTGGACAGAGCTAATAGACGACAAAGTTCAAGAATTTATTGGCTATGACTATCTGGAAACACAACTTCAAATTACCCGTTACCGAAAAATTACTGAAAAGAAAAAAACATTTTTTCATTTGATATTTAATTTCACCCCATTTTATGCAGAAAGCGGTGGGCAAGTTGGCGATACTGGATACATTGAAGCCAATGGCGAGAAAATTTATATTTTAGACACCCAAAAGAACACAATGTAACCATTCATAAAGTGGAAAAACTGCCCAGTAATGTTACTGCAAAATTTAAAGCCAGTGTAAACCCTACTTCAAGAGAGCTATCCATGTGCAACCATAGTGCAACTCACCTGATGCACAAAGTATTACGAGACTTGCTAGGCAAGCACGTTGAACAAAAAGGCTCGCTGGTAGATGATACAAAACTGCGTTTTGATTTTTCGCATTTCCAAAAATTATCTCCTGAAGAAATTCGTACCATCGAAGAGCGAGTTAATCAGCAAATTCGCCAAAATATTTCCCTCGACGAAAAAAGGGAAGTCCCCATGAGTGTTGCCGATGAAATGGGAGCAATGGCTCTTTTTGGCGAAAAATATGGTGA
>CAMZKQ010000048.1 GCA_947311265.1 uncultured Chlorobiota bacterium
CATCATTCCTCCTGGGAATGCGTAGTTTTCGAGTACTACTTGGTGTATAATTCCTGCACCTGGTTTCCAGAAGCCTATGCCGTATTTGTTGGATACAGAGGCTAGGAAATCGAAGACTTCGCTGCTGGTATCTTTTGCCGCAGGCAAATCGAGTTCTGCACCTTCTTTGGCTTGTATAAGGTGGTCGCAATGTACTGTTGTGGGTACGGCGGAGTGTTTTTTTCCGGCTTGCATGAATTGGAGTAGTGCCATTTGTGCGGTAGCATCTTGGCAAGCGACTCTATCGGGTGCAAAATCGACATAATCTGTGCCTCGTTTGTATTCTTGTGCTGGTTTTCCGCTCCACAGGTGGTTGTAGAGTATTTTTTCTGTTAGTGTAAGCGGTCGCCCTGTAAGGGTTTTGGCTGCTTTTACGTTTTCTGCCATGCGGGCGTAAACGTTTTTAATCATTTCGATGTCAAATGCCATATTTTATTAAGTTTTAATTGAGAAATAAAAGCCGTTTTAGGTTGGGTTTATTTTTTTGATTTTACTCTATTTTTTAGATATTGCAGACTCCTCTTTGGCTGAACATATAAACGATTAATAAACAGTGCTTTAATGTAAAAAAATGCCATCTTGAAATTTTGCTATACCTCTTAAAATCAACAGTTTAGAAGTAGTGCAAAAGACAATAAATCATGCTATACAACAAAAGTACTAAAATTTTATCAGAAATAGAAACCTTTTTTTGCTCAGGAGAAAAAGACATTCTTAAAATTATCCATTTTATAAAAATGTAAACTTTTTAAATTTCAAATTTAGAACATTGGATTTGGAACAGGCAAAATATCATAAAAATGAGATTAATATATGCTGGTGCAATTTTATCAAATACCCGAACAAGTGAACCTTTTGTTAAAAGTACTGTGAAATTTAAAGCAAAAAAGCGGACAGTTTTTACTCTAGTCAAAATAAAAGTAATTAGACAACAGGCTAATAACCAATAAGATAAACATAAGGCACAATAATTGCTCATCTTTTTTAAACTAATGATTTGATAAACGACAAAAAATACTGCCTTACTCTATTTTTACTGCTTCTGGTTTTTCCGTTATTTTCGCAAACTAAAAAAGTTACATTTAAGTTTCCTTACAGCAAGCAGCGTAAAGAAGTCGTTAAGTTTGAACTTATCAATAACCTAATTATAATTCCTGTTTCTATAAATGGCTCGGACACACTTAAATTTATTTTAGATACAGGGCTAAAAACCTCTATAGTAACCCACCTGCCAGAAGGCGACTCTATTCTTATTAACTTTGCACAGCGTAAAAAGATTAAGGGGCTTGGTAGCGGTCTAGATTTGGAAGTTATCCTCTCCTTCGGCAACGAAATATCGATAGGCAGCGTAGTGGGCAAAAACTTAAATTTTTACTTGCTAACCAATGACATCTTTGACCTCTCCACCGATTTGGGTATGGAAATTAATGGCGTAATTGGTTCAGATATTTTTGAAAACTTTGTAGTCGAAATAAATTACTCCCGCAGAAAGCTCATTTTGCACCGCCAAGCCAGCTTCATTTATAGGCGATGGCACAAAAGGCGTTGCTCCTACCCGCTCGAGATTCATAACTCTAAACCCTACATTTCGCTCCCTGTCGTTACCGAAAAAAAAGATACAATTCTGCTAAAAATGCTTATCGACACAGGATCTAGCGATGCCCTTTGGGTATTTACAAATACAAGACAAAAAATTCCTCTTCCTGAAAAAAAACGCTATTCCTTGCTTGGCAAAGGCTTAAATGGCGAAATTACAGGTTGGCGTTCTCGCATAAGTGAGTTAATAATTTGTAAAAAAAAGATGCCTGATGTTTCAACATCTTACCCAGATACCAATGCCATTGTACAATCCAAACAGCTTGATATTATTGGGCGTGGGGGTAGTTTAGGTGCTGAAATACTCCACCGGTTCGATGTTATTTTTGATTACAAAAATAATAAAATAACCATGAGACCCAACCAGTATTATAAATCCCCCTTTTATTACAACATGAGTGGCATAGAAATTGAACAACCCTACAAAGAGCTGCCGATATACATAATTAAGAATGTAAGAAGACACTCCCCAGCAGATTCTGCTGGCATACAAGTAGGCGACCAGCTTGTAACCCTAAACAGAGTAAGTACAATCACCCTTTCCTTACCCGAAATTTATAGCGAACTAAGAAAAAAGCCAAACAAAACAACTCGCCTAAAGGTGCTTCGCAATGGAGTACTTATTCGTAAAAAATTTAGGCTAATTAAAGATATTTAATTAGTCCTAGCCCATACAACCTCCTTGCCCTTTATTTTCTTCAATAAAACATACAGTACACCATATTTTTTTCTACCTTTGTAACTTAGCATTTTTTGTACATTGTTGCAAACCGCATGAACAAAACACTTTTTAATATTCTGCTTTCAATAAGCACAGCAAGCGTTGCAATTATTTTGTTCTATAGTTTGCTTCCAGAAGGGCTTGGCTTTTCTGTAAGAATTATTTTGCAAATTTTAGGCTGCTCAATTTTAATATTTGGACTGCTTATAATTCAAAATAAATACATTGAAAGAAAAAGTAATCTATTACAAAAATACAAAGAAAACAAAACTGAAATAGCGAACTTAAAAGACACAGCAAAGTATAGAAAAGAATTTTTAGGCGATGTATCACACGAGCTAAAAACACCTATTTTCAATATCCAAGGCTATGTTTTAACACTATTAGATGGCGGAATAAATGATAAGCATGTAAACATAAAATACTTAGAACGAACAGAAAAAAATATAAATAGGCTAATCTCAATCGTTGATGATTTAGGCATTATTTCGCAAAATGAAGCAGGAGAGCTAAACCTAAACTACCAAAAAATAGACCTTGTACAACTTGCTCTTGAGGTGCTCGAAATGCTTGAAGTTAAAGCCCTAAAATCAAAAATCAAAATAACTTTAACAAGCGAAAAAGCAAGACATTACGCAAAAGCCGACAGGGATAGAATTACCGAAGTAATTACCAACCTTGTTACCAACGCCATACGATACGGAAAAAAAAATGGCTTTGTAAAAATACAAATCTATGAAAACAAACAATATATTATAACCCAAGTAGAAGACAATGGTATTGGTATTGAAAAAAAACATATCAATCGAATTTTTGAACGCTTTTACAGGGCAGACAAAAGCCGCTCGGCAAAACTCGGCGGAACAGGGCTAGGACTTGCCATTGTAAAACACATTATTGATGCTCATAATCAAAGCATTACAGTTTCTAGTAAGCTGAACCAAGGCAGCACATTTACCTTTACACTAAGCAAAACTAAACTATAAACACAATGATTAAAATAGAAATTGAAGAGATGGAATTTTATGCCTACCACGGGCATTATGCCGAAGAACAAGTCGTTGGGAATAAGTTTATTGTAAACTTAACTTTGGAAACCAACAAAATAAATGCCATAAAAACAGACCATATAGAAGATGCACTAAATTACCAAACGGCATACAAAATTGTAAGCCAAACCATGCAAGTAAAATCGGCATTGTTAGAACATGTAGCTGGCAGAATAATTGACGCACTCTACAACGCCTTGCCAGAAATAACAAAAGCAACAATAAAAGTATCAAAAATAAATCCGCCTATGGGCGGAAAAATAAACAACGTAAGCGTAACTATTACAAAATAAACTCGTAAACCATTAGCAACACCCATAAATAGGCACAAAAACACGAAATTTAAACCATGGAAAATAAGCTACATATCTATAACACCCTTTCTCGAAAAAAAGAGAAATTTGAACCTACCAACCCACCTTTTGTTGGCATGTACGTCTGCGGGCCAACCGTTTATGGCGATGCACACTTGGGGCATGCCAGAGCAGCCATTACTTTTGACATTGTCTTTCGCTACCTGAAATACATGGGGCTAAAAGTACGCTACGTCCGGAACATTACCGACGTAGGACACCTAGAGAGCGATGCCGATTTTGGCGATGACAAGATTGCCAAAAAAGCCAAACTAGAGCAACTAGAGCCCATGGAAATAGTGCAACAATACACCAATAGTTACCACCGTAACATGGAGCAGCTCAACACATTAAGACCAAGTATTGAACCACAAGCCTCGGCACATATTATTGAGCAAATCCAGATGATCGAAAAAATCCTTGAAAAAGGAATGGCCTACCAAACCAATGGCTCAATATATTTTGATGTTGAAAAATATGCAGAAAAAAATAACTACGGCAAACTTTCGGGGCGTATTTTAGAGGATTTAAAATCTAACACAAGAGAACTCTCTGGGCAAACCAGCAAGAAAAACCCCTTTGATTTTGCCCTTTGGAAAAAAGCAGAACCCGAACACATTATGCGTTGGCCTTCGCCATGGAGTAACGGGTTTCCTGGTTGGCACTTGGAATGCTCGGTTATGGGAACAAAATACCTAGGCGAACAATTCGACATTCATGGAGGCGGGTTGGATTTACAATTTCCGCACCACGAATGCGAAATTGCCCAAACCAAAGTAGCCAATGGCAAAGATGCCGTAAAATACTGGATGCACAACAACATGATTACCATGGACGGTAAAAAAATGGGCAAATCCTTAGGCAACTTTATTACACTCGACCAAATGTTTAGCGGCAACCACCCCCGCTTAGAAAAAGCATACAGCCCAATGGTAGTCCGTTTTTTCATACTACAAGCCCACTACCGCAGCACACTCGACTTCTCTAACCAAGCATTACAAGCCTCCGAAAAAGGGCTGGCTCGCTTACTCGCTTCCGTTGAAACTTTAAATAATATCAAGCCAAGCAAAGATAGTTCTAGTGTTTTTGTGAAAGATTTGGGCAATAAATTTCTAGCGGCAATAGCCGATGATTTTAACACCCCAATACTTATTGCCCTACTTTTTGACGCTGTTAAAGTAATAAACTCAATAAAGGCTGGCACAGAAACTATAGATATAAATGATTATACCTACTTCTTGGCTCTTTTTAATGATATGATTTTTAAAGTTTTAGGCATGACCCCTAAAACAGAAACTAAATCCAGCACAATTTTGCCCAAAGTGATAGACTTAATGCTAAACTTAAGAACAGAAGCAAAAAGAAACCAAGATTTTGCCACTTCCGACAAAATAAGAAAAGAGCTAACTGCCCTTGGGTTTGAAATTAAAGACGGCAGAAATGGCGTAGAATGGAAATTTAATTTATAGAAAACATGAAAACAAAATTAATAGAATACTTAAATCAAAGTGAAAAAACCTATTTTTCATTTGAACTATTGCCCCCTCTAAAAGGGCATACAATCCAGCAGATATACAATTCCATAGACCCACTTATGGACTTTAGTCCTATAAATATAAATGTAACCTACCACCAAGAAGAGGTTATTTACAAAACGCATAAAAGTGGGTTAATGCAAAAACAAACTGTACGAAAACGCCCAGGAACAGTAGCAATTGCAGCTGCAATAAACAATAAATATAAAGATACAATTGTTGTTCCTCACATGATTTGTGGTGGGTTTACCAAAGAACATACAGAAAATGCACTTATTGATTTGCATTTTTTGGGGGTGAGCAATTTACTACTGTTGCGGGGAGATGCCCAAAAAAACCAACAGTATTTTAAGCCCGAAGAAGGCGGGCATTCATACACTACAGGGCTTATTAAGCAAGTTACAGATATGAATAATGGAAAATATCTCGACGAAGAACTACTCAACTCTTCGGCTACAGATTTCACCATTGGAGTAGCTGGCTACCCCGAAAAACACATCGAAGCACCCAATTTAGAGTCCGATATGAAATACCTGAAAATGAAAGTAGATGCTGGTGCAGAGTATATCGTTACCCAAATGTTTTTCGATAATCAAAAATACTTTGATTTTGTAAAGGCGTGCCGCAATGCAGGCATTACCGTCCCCATAGTCCCGGGAATAAAGCCAATACGCACCGCACGAGATTTACGGCTACTCCCACAAGTATTTAATATTGATATTCCAGAAACACTAGTTAAGGAAATAGAAAACGCAAATAAAGATAAGGCGGCAATAAATCAAATAGGCATTGACTGGGCCACACAACAGTCGAAAGAGCTTAAAAAGGCTGGCGTGCCAGTAATTCACTACTACACCATTGGTCGCCCAGATAATGTAAGGGAGATTGCAAAAGCTGTTTTTTAAAGCCCCACTCCCCCTAATTTTCCACCACTAACTTAGAGATGAACAATAAGAAAAGCATACTCATATTTATTGACTGGTTTCTCCCGGGATTTAAAGCGGGAGGACCAATCCAAAGCATAGCCAACCTTATTGAGCATTGCTCCAGCATTTTTGATTTTACAATAATTACCTCCGATAGGGATTTGGGCGACCAAACACCATACCCCGAAACTTTAAATACTTTTATCCAAAAAGAAGGCTATAAAATTATTTTTCTTAGCCCCGAAAAACAAAATAAGCCGTATTTAGAGCAAATTATATCAGGGCTTAGTTTTGATGTTGTTTATTTCAACAGTTTTTTTTCAAAAGCATTTACCATTATCCCCTTAGGGATATTTAACAAAAAATATAAATCGACCATAACAATTGTTGCCCCACGAGGTATGCTTGGACAAGGGGCTTTAAATATAAAAAAAGCCAAGAAAAAAATTTTCATTTCTGGTAGCAAACTTACTGGTCTATATAAAAATGTACGTTGGCACGCTACAACTAATGAAGAACAAGCCGATATTTATAAACTATTTCCTAAAAGTAAAGCTATTATTATTGCAGAAAATATTGGCAAAAAACAAGCCGTATTTATTCCCCGAATAAAGAATAGCAATGAATTAAAACTAGTTTTTATTTCTCGTATTGCCTTGAAAAAAAACTTGCTCTTTGCTATTCAAACGCTTTCAGAATTAAAATTTAATGGTCATATTATTTTTGACATTTTTGGTCCTATTGAGGCGGAAGACTACTGGGAGCAATGCCTTGCAGAAGCAGAAAAGCTACCAAAAAAAATTCAATTTTCGTACAAAGGCGAGCTAAATCCCAACGCTATTTCCGCCACTTTTTCGCAATATCATTTTTTCTTTTTCCCAACTTTACACGAAAATTTTGGCCACGTTATTTTTGAGTCTCTAGCTGCTGGTTGCCCCGTAATTCTAAGTAAAAATACCCCTTGGAGAAACCTAAAAGAGAAAAATATTGGGGTTGATATTGCCTTGGATAAACCACAAGAATTTAGCTCTTCAATTTTGGATTTTCTAACACTAAGCAATACTGCTTATCAAGCGATGTCCAATGCAGCTTATGGGTATATCACCAATAATACTAACTCACAATTGGCTATAAATCAGTACTTAAAACTGTTTGACGATGAATAAAACTGACCTTTCAAAATATCAAAATCCGGAATATAAACCCGGAGGAGGAACAATAAAACGCTTGGCTTGGTATTTTACAAATGCAGTATTTTTGCGTAACCCATTGAACCCCTTTAGCGGGGTAAAGGTGTTTCTATTAAAACTTTTTGGGGCAAAAATAGGCAAAGGTGTGGTTATAAAACCTGCAGTAAATATTAAGTACCCGTGGCGGCTTAGCATAGGCAACTACTCGTGGCTTGGTGAAAATGTTTGGATTGATAATCTCGAAGACGTTGCTATTGCTGATAATTGTTGCCTATCGCAAGGGGCAATGCTGCTTACTGGTAATCATAATTACAAAAAAACGACATTCGATTTAATGACCAAGGGAATTATTTTGGAATCTGGTGTTTGGATTGGTGCTTACAGTATTGTTGCCCCGGGGGTGTGTTGCAAAAGCCACTCGGTACTAGCTGTAAACTCTGTTGCCGTTGCCGATTTAGCCTCCTACTCTATTTATCAAGGCAATCCTGCAAAAAAAGTAAGGGATAGGCAAATTGAGTAATTTAGGTGTAATTAATTTTTCACTCCAATTACAATAATATCGTCCCGCTGCTCTTCGTTATCCATAAATTTGACCAAGGCATCGTTTACCATATTGCGTTGCAATGTTGCAGATTTCCCTGCAATTAGCTGGATTAGGCTTGTGAAGCGTTTTGTCCCAAAGCTTTCTCGGGCAGGGTTGTTTTGGTCAATAATACCATCGGAGCATAAGAATATTTCATCGCCTTGATTGAAGATAAAGGATTGGTCTATGAACGGGACTGGGCGTTTTGCAATGCCTCCGATGGATTTACGAGTGCCTCTTAGGCGTTCCACTTTTCGGGTGGCTTTTATGTAGTGAAATAGTGGGCGTTTTGCTCCACAGAATAAAACTTGTGTTTGCCCATTGGGCAAATTTTCTACTCGGCATAGGCACACGTCCATACCGTCTTTATTGGAGGAGGTTTCTTGCTTTAGGGAGTGTACGATGCCTTTGTCTAATTCTTCTAGGATTCGGGCAGGGCTATTTATTTTGCGTTCGTTTACAATTTCGTTGAGTAGGCGGTTGCCAATCATGCTCATAAATGCACCTGGTACACCATGCCCTGTACAATCTACTGCGGCTATAAATTTCTTTTCGGTGCTTGTTTCTGTGGCCGGTAAGGTTGTACTCCAATAGAAATCTCCTGAAACGACATCTTTTGGTCTAAATAAGATAAAGGCATTTAATACACGCTGCAAATCTTGCTTGTCGGGCAACATTGCGTTTTGGATTGTACTGGCGTAATTAATGCTTGATTTTATTTCTTCATAGCTAGTTTCCAATGCTTTACCTTGCTTTTCAATTTCTTCTTTTTGCTTTGTAATTTCTGTATTTTTATCTGCAAGTTTAGTATTAATTACAGCTAGATTTTTGTTCGATTTCTTTTTGTTTGCAAACATTCTAAACAGTATAAAAGCAAGGATAAGCAAAAACAGTACTGCTGCTGCTACAATGAGAAGTTGTAAGTTTCGTTCATTTAGTTTTGCTTGATTTAGTTTTGTAATATTGCTTAGTTTTTCTGTTTCTACTCTTATGGCTTTTAGTTCGGGTTCAAGTTTGCTAATTACGCTACGCAGCCGTAGCATTTCTGTTGAGTCTGATGAGGTTTCTGCACTTTCGAGTTGTTTTTTCAAATCTTCAAAAAGCATTTCTTTTGCCACCAGCCTGTTTTCCATAATAAGCAAACTGTCGTCGGCCACTAAGTTGTCTTTGGCTAGCAGTTTTTTCAGCTCTTCGTTTTTAGCTTCTAGCTCGGCTAATTTTTCGGCACTGATATTTTCGGTTTCTATATCGGGGTTTTCTGTAAATACTTTTTTTGATGCCACTCGCCCTATGCTATCTTCTTTAAGGCGGAGTTTTCTGATTCTCTCGTCAATTGTATTTTTATTTTTATTGGCTTCTTCTATAATTTTTTCGGCCTCGATTTTGGCTTTCATTATAATTTCTTGGGCAGCTAGTTTTGCTTCTTCCGAGTTGGCATCTGAAATTATTGTAGTTCCAGCAGAATTATTATTGGCTACCGTGGGTACTTTTGTAATTGTTTTGCCTTTTTTAAATTTACCATCTAAATTTATCGAATACTCGGTGTAAGTAGAGGTATTAAAATCGGTATCAAAGCTAAGGTCTTTTAATGAAATTGCTAGTATTTTAGACTTAATATACTCATTTCCAGTACCTGGCACTACTGTTGATAGCTCTATACGGTAAGGCACTTTCCCTTCTTTAGAGAACTCTATTTCGTAGCTACTGTTTAAAAAAAGGTCAAGTTTAAAATAGCCATTGGCCAATGTTTTTTTGTGCTGTGTAAGCCTGTTGTTTTCGTACACTTTAATAAGGCACTTGCTTACAGGGAAAGATTTAGATTTTACTATTCCATGAAATTCTACCACTCCTGCATTTTGCGAATAGCCACTTTGCATCGCCAAAAAGCCGATAATAGATGTAATAATTATATGGATTAAAAATTTCTTCACTTGTTTTTACAAAATGTAAAGTTAATATAACTCTTTTAGAAAATAAATTTATTTAGCTAATTTTCTAATATTGATTTTAAAATATCTTCGGTTCTGTTGGCTTTAAAAGACTTTATTTTAATTACAAATATACCATTTACTGTATCTGCTGTAAGTTCTGCTTTAAAATCTTCGGTATTAAGTAGTCCTATTTTGCCATTGGGCAAAACGGCAAGTAGGAAATTTTTGCCATCGGGCAAGAAAGAGAAATCGTTTACCGCCCTTGCGGGATACTGTGCAACTGAGTAGTTTCCTGCCTCTTCAAAAACATGAAATACTTTAATATCAAAAGCAGATAAATTGGCATCGACTTTAAATTTTACTTTTATATTTGTAGGCGATTTTATTGTTGGTTGCCCTTTAAATATCCTCATTTTATTAAGTTCGAAAACGCGCAGGTAATCTTGTTCTAAAATTAGGCGGTTACGTGCCACTTTTTGCTGTGCCGAAATATAGCGGTCGTAAGCCCCTTTTGTTTTGTACATTTTCTGGCTTACCACTTCTTCCGACTCTTTCATTTTTACTGGGATAGGTATAAAGTTCTCATCATTTTCTAAAACGAGGAGGTAATTTTTACCTGCTTCAACCTTCCATTTTTTCAAAGTGCCCGTTTCGTCGCAACTTAATAACTCTTGCTTTTCGGCAGAGTATGCAAAGTCGAAAATATCAGATTCATGAAAAATTGCGCCTATTGTTTTTTTAGTGCCTTGTTTTTTTAGGTTAAGCACACCAAAATCATAAGCTGTAAAGACTTGCTCGGTTTCCAAATCCATTCTGTAATGGTTTTCAACTTTTCGCTCTGAAATAAGTGTGCCTTTTAAGTCGTACTCAGAAAGAAATGTTGTGCTGTCTTTTTGATAATAAAGAAGTAATTTTTTAGAATTTGAAATTTCAAAATCAAGCAACTTCCCTGAAAACCCAGAAGACACAAAGCAACCTTTATCTGATAGGATTTTCCCTGTAAGGTCGGTATGTTTAATTTCAATCTTGTCTAGTTTATTGTAAGCCAGTGCATAGATTATTTCGGTTTCGGATATAAATTCTGCCTCAACAAGGGTAGCCTGGCAAGTTTCTGAAATAAGGTTTAGCTTCCCACTAGGGTCTATTGTAAACAATTTTGTACAGAAATTTTCATATTCTAGGCTAGTATAATTTCCTGCTATTGCAGTTCCATCAGGCGAAAGCCTAAGGTGAGAGATATATGGGCAAGACTCATTTTGGCTACCAAAAGTGTACTGTGCAGTAGCGTCTTTGCTAGAAAGTATTTTTTTTGGGGTTGGGTTATTGAGGTTAGCAATTTTGATTTCCCAGTATTTATTTTTGCAATAGGGGTTAAAATGGGCTGATGAAAATGCCATTTTATTTCCATTTTTAGTCACTGTTATTGCGGTGATGGTTTGCTTTCCATTTTGAGTACCTAAGTTTATTTTCTTTTCCTCTTTGCCTGTTGCTGACAAAAATAGCAACTGGCTTTCGCCACCACAAATTATGGCTTTTGTTTTAGGCACAAACAGTATTTTTGCAGAAGGCATTATTTGTTTACTCCATTGTTGTTCTAATAGAGGAATAATTTTAATGGCACTCCATTTCTGTGATTTTACTACTTCAATATTCTTTAAATTTTCATAGCCTTTTGTAGTTGTCCAAGTTTTTCCCTCAAAGGTTTTCAGCTCTGGGTATTTTTCAAGGTTAAACTTTGTGGTAAAATCTTGCGAATAAG
>CAMZKQ010000049.1 GCA_947311265.1 uncultured Chlorobiota bacterium
CGGTAGCACCGCTGGAAGACGAAATAAAAATACT
This sequence comes from uncultured Chlorobiota bacterium, assembly GCA_947311265.1. Lineage (GTDB taxonomy): Bacteria > Bacteroidota > Bacteroidia > Bacteroidales > JAADGE01 > CAMZKQ01. The sequence goes on from CAMZKQ010000049.1 coordinate 35, forward strand.
ATTACTGCCCGAAGACCCCGAAGACGAAAAAAATGCAGTTGTTGAAATTCGTGCAGGTGCTGGTGGCGACGAAGCAAGTATTTTTGCTGGCGATTTATTTAGAATGTACACCAAATTTTGCGAAGAACGCAAATGGAAAATTGACCTTACCACCATTACCGAAGGCACAATGGGGGGCTACAAAGAAATTGTTTTTGATATTTCGGGCAAAGGGGTGTATGGTATCATGAAGTACGAATCGGGAGTGCACCGGGTGCAACGAGTGCCAAAAACCGAAACCCAAGGGCGAGTACATACTTCGGCCGCATCGGTGGCAGTATTGCCCGAGGCTGGCGAGTTTGATGTTGAACTAAAACCTGCCGATATTCGTAAAGATGCTTACTGCTCATCGGGCCCTGGGGGGCAATCGGTAAATACCACCTATTCTGCCATTCGGCTTACGCACGCCCCGTCGGGGATTGTGGTTACTTGCCAAGACCAAAAATCGCAAATCAAGAACTTAGATAAAGCCATGAAAGAGCTTAAAACTAGGTTGTATAATCTTGAATATCAGAAGTATCTGGATAAAATATCCCCCAAAAGAAAAACCATGGTTTCTACTGGCGACCGCTCTGCAAAAGTGCGTACTTACAACTACCCGCAGGGTAGAATGACTGACCATAGGATTAACTACACCATGTATAATTTACCTTCGATTATGGACGGAAATATTATCGAGGTGATAGAAAAATTACAAATAGCAGAGAATGCCGAGCGACTAAAAGAAAGTGGGTTTTAAACTAAAATATTTATACAATGACATTACCAACAAATCTTGATCACGTTGAAACGGCGGCTCAATTGAGCAATCTTATTGCCGAAAATGAAAATGTAATGGTTTGCTGTGGGCGAATGGGACCCATGTGCACACCTGTTTACAGTGCAATGCTAAAACTGAAAAGTGAGTTCGAACACGTTAAGTTTTTCGATATGGCTTTTGATAACCCAGAGGCTGCAATTATTCGTAACTTGCCAGAATGCTCTAGTTTTATGGGGCTTCCGTTTGTGGTTTACTACAAAAATGGGAAAGTCGTAAAAGCAACAAGTAGCATACAGCAACAAGCACAAATTGTTGAAATTCTAAATGAAAATTTTGGATAAACTTAAAGTGCAACTCAAATAAAACCCCCTTAGAACTCGATGTTCTAAGGGGGTTTTTACTATCAATAGTTTAATTTGAGTCCGTCCCCCCAATTAAAAAAAGAGTAATTAGCCGCCTGTGCGTGTTGTAACTAGTTGGTTTTCAGTAGTTAGTATTGAGTGTCTTTGCAAAAATACTCACAGGGCTACTTTTTAGGTACTGTGTTAAATTCAGAATCTATTTTAATGTTATTTAATTTGATTTTATCTTATTGCTTTATTATGCTTATTTGTAGGTAATTACAATGTAATTACAAAAAGAGTTCTTATTTTACGGTTTTTAAAGCAATTAACATTTTTTATTATTTTAGGTTCTGTTTTTTCTTGGTTAATAATTTTATGGAAATTCATTACTTAGCACATCTAATGGCTAAACAAAATAAGAAACTGGTTTAAAAAGTAGCCCTGCGATTGTTGTAACTAGCTCATTTTCAGTTGTTAAATTTGAGTGTTCTTGCAAAAAACACTCGCAGGGCGGCTAGTTACTCTTTTCTTTAGTTTTTAGACAGGATTCAAATAAATTTCTAAATTATTCACGTTATGAAAACCATACTTCTTACAAGTTTTTTTAGCCTACTACTCTTTTTCTATCCACAAGAAAAAAAAGAAACTAAGGGCAACTGGGAACTCGAATTCAACAAAAATGGAGTTACCATATACACCCGAGATGTACCCGGGGAAAGTATAAAAGAGTTCAAGGCCGTAACAATAGTAAATGCAAATACTGCCGAACTCGAAAAAATAATGAAAGATATTGGGAGCTACAAAAACTGGATGTCGGACGTAAAATCGGCAAAAACCCTTAAAATGATAAGTGCCAACGAACGTATAGAATATTTGAGAATTGCAGCACCTTGGCCATTCGACGATAGAGATGTTGTAAACCATTTTAAAATAGAACGGAATACAACAAATAATTCTTTTAAAGTGGTGGTAACTAACAGGCACAGCTACATTGCTGAAAAAAGTGGCGTTGTGCGGATAAAAAAATCCAAAGGATTTTGGGAATTTACCCCACAAAGCAATGGCAGAACATTTGTACACTACCAGTTTTTGGGCGACCCAGGTGGCGAAGCCCCAGACTGGGCAGCCAATATGTTTATCGTTGATGGGCCTTATGCCACGCTTTCCAAACTAAAAGCAATGACCAAATAAACCCTAAGGGCTATTTATAGTTGCTTAAAATGATTACTACTTCCTACTAAATAAAATATTTTCATCAATAAAAAAAATAAAATGCCTACACCCAACCCTCTCGAAAAAGTAGCCTACTGGCTAAAAACTTCAATCACAATCCGTTTAATTACCATTGGGTTTTTAGTCCTCATTTTACTTATCCCAATCAGTTTTATCAACAGCATTATTAGCGAACGCAAATACCGAAAAGCCGATGTGGTAAGAGAAATAAGTGCAAAATGGGGCGAAGCACAGACAGTTTCGGGGCCAATTATCACCATTCCTTATAAAAGCGTTTCAAGAGTTTATAATAATGAAACCAAAATTTATGATTTAGTTAGCCAGCGAAAATACGCGCATTTTTTGCCCGAAAAATTAGATATAAAAACTACAATTTTCCCCGAAATAAAATACCGAAATATCTACGAAGCAATAGTTTACACCGCAGAAGTTGAAATTTCGGGCAGCTTTAAATTTCCAGAGAGCAAAAAATTAAATATTGAAGAGTCCTTGCTTTTTAAGCAAGCCTTTCTCTCCACAGGGCTTAGCGATTTGCGAAATATTGAAGCCGTAGAGCTTAACTTTGCAGGGCAAACTTACGATTTTGAAACAGGGCTAGAAACCCACGATATTATCCGTACAGGAATAAGCACCAAAATTAACTTGAACAAAGACAGCTTGCCGCAAGAAATTCCATTTAGCTTTAAGTTAAAATTTAACGGTAGTAAATCCTTAAACTTTTTGCCTTTGGGCAAAGAAACAAAAGTAAATGTAAAATCGTCCAGCCCAAACCCAAAATTTTTTGGTGCATTTTTGCCAAAAAATAAAACGATTTCGGCATCAGGATTTTCTGCCGACTGGAGCGTTATACACCTCAACCGAAATTACCCACAACAATTCACAGGCAGCCAAGTAGATATTCCAGACTCAGCTTTTGGCGTAGAATTATTAGTGGGCGTAGATGAATATCAGAAAAATACAAGGGCATCAAAATATGCCGTTTTATTTATCTTGCTTACTTTTATGACCTTCTTTTTTGTGCAAATTTTAAATAAAATATCCATTCACCCCATGCAATATTTGCTCGTTGGGTTTGCCCTTACCATTTTCTATGTTTTACTAATTTCGATATCCGAACACCTAAGGTTTGCTTATTCGTACCTTATTGCAAGTAGTGCAATTATCTTACAGATAACACTTTACGCATCAACAATATTTAAAAATAGGAAGCTAACGACCATACTCGGGCTAATCTTAGTTATCCTTTACGGATTTATTTTTACGATAATCCAACTACAAGGCTATGCCCTATTGGCCGGTGCAATTGGTCTTTTTATAGTACTTGCCGCAGCCATGTATGTTTCTCGAAATATAGATTGGTATTCGCTAAAATCCAAAGAAAAAGAAAAGCACTAAAAATTCACTTCACTAAACATCAAGGTATTCCATGCCCAAATCGTTATAAAAATTGGGATAGGATTTATTTATTGCCTCAGCATTAGAAATAATTACACTACGCTTAGAGACTAAGCCCAAAAGTGCCGCCGCCATAGCAATGCGGTGGTCATTTTTAGAATCCAACACCCCGCCTTTTGAAACGCCACCAGTAATCATCATTAAATTATTTAAAACCTGAACCTCTATACCCATTTTGGCAAACTCACTTTTAATAACTTCGCCTCGGTTACTTTCCTTGTGTTTTAAGCGTTGCACCCCTGTTATAATACTCACCCCTTTTGAGCAGGCCGCCAAAACCGCTAGTGGAGGGAACAAATCAGGGCAATCAGTAGCATCAAAAGTAAATGCTTTCAGGTCGCTTTTATAGGCGGTTACCGTGTCATTATCAAATTCAAGTTTTCCGTTGGCTAACTTAATGGCCTCCAAAACCGCAACATCTGCCTGCTTAGACTGCATATTAAGCCCTTTGGTTACCGTCTTTCCCGAAATTAAACCAGCAATAATAAGAAAAGCCGCCGCACTCCAATCGCCCTCAACAGCAAAAGCCCTGCCCGGGCAAGTTTGATTGCCTTTTATAATAAATTTTTTAAAATTTTGATTTTCAATTTCGATACCAAACTGCTTTAAAATATCAATAGTAAGGGTAATGTACGGTTTGCTTTTTAAACTGCGTACTGTAATTTCAGAGTTGCCTTCGGCAAACGGCAAAGCCGTAAGTAAACCCGTGATAACCTGCGAACTAAGCGAACCATCTATCTTTGCCTTATTACCTTTTAACTGCCCCGAAAACGAAAGCGGCAAAAGCCCTTGGCTAGTACTGCCTTTAAGCCCAAACTTCTCTAAGGCATCAAGAATACTATCCACTGGGCGGTAGATAAGCGACCCCCTGCCCACAAAGGAGAAAATACCGCCCAAAAGTGCTGCCACAGGGCTAAACATCCTTATCGAAAGCCCCGATTCGTGGCAATCTATCAAATTTTCAATGGGCTTTTGTTGCGGCAGAATTTCTACCGATTTTTTAGTAATTGTAACTTTTGCACCCAACCTCTCAATAATGTTTAGTGCCGCTTGGGAGTCCGAGCAGAGTTCGTAGTTAGTTAAGGTCGTTTTTCCGGTAGCCAGTAAAGCAATTGCAGCAGCCCGCTGCATTACACTTTTAGAGGCCGGTGCTACTATTTGGCTATCAAGTTGTTGAGGTTCTATTTCAATAATCATTTTGGTAAAATATAGGGTGCTTTAAATGTGATATTGTATTGATTTTGCTTACAAAGTAAAATTTAAAAATCTGTTTTACCAAGCATTGTGCACTTTTCATTTAAAAATTAAATTATTTTATTAACTTTGTAAAAGCATTTTAGTTTATTTTAAACCTTTTAAATACAATTAATTATGGATAACTGGGTAAAAATACAATCCTTTGAACGCCTGCATCAAGCAGAACTTCGGAAAGATATTTTGGAGCAAAACGATATTGTTGCCGTAATTGTAAACGAAAAAGATAGCTTTTTCCTACTTGGACAAATTGAACTCTTTGTGCAAAAAGCAGATGAGAAAAAAGCAAAAGCACTTATCGACCAGTTTTCGGGGCTAACAAAAATAAATTCGTTCATAGACGAAAAGCCAGTTCGTATTTTACAAGAGATATTGGCTAAGGCAAATATCAAAACAATATTAAAACAAAAAGCCGATGATAGGTACATGCTCGATAATTTTGAACTTTATATTGATAATGAAAAACTAGAAGAAACAATCCCTTTCCTTACCGGAGAAAAAATTACAGGCTGGTCGCCAGTTAGAACAACCCGGCGAGTGAGGCAAGCCAAGCTAAATATCAATTTGCTTGCAGAAAATAATATTGATGCTTTTGTTATTAAAAAGAAAGATTCTAATTTTCATTTGGAAGAGGTTATTATTTATGTAGAAAATGAAAAATCTGCAAAAGCAGATAAAATTTTAACCGAGCTAAATGGCTGGGTTAAAATAAAGAAAATATGCCTTATAATGAAGTGGCAAAGCATGAAGAGGTTTTAGCAACGGCAGCTATAAGTGCAATTATTCTTAGAACTTCCGAAAATAATTATGCGTTATACACCGAAGCAAGTAACGAAGAGAACGCCATTGATACCATTAATATTCATAGGGATTGGACTTTGTTGAGCACCTACAGTTCATACGTTAAAGCATTGTACCATAACGATGTACTTGAAGACAACAATATCCCAGCAACAATTATTAACGACAAAGACAGCAGTTTTATGGTGGGCGAAATTGAACTACACGTAGAAACAAAAAACCGAAAGGCCGCCAATAAAATTATTGCACTATTAGAAACCCAAACACCAGAGTAAATTGAAACAAAGAGCAATAACAGGAACCCTATTTGTGGCAGTGCTTATGGGCGGAATACTTTTTCACCCTTACGCCTTTTTAGCAGTATTTGGGCTTATTGTTGTACTCTCGCTATATGAGTTTTACGGTCTGCTTGAAAAAGATGGAAAGTCGCCACAAAAACTACTCGGCACAATAATTGGTACGTTTTTTTTTACAAGCATATTTCTTGTTTCACAAGAAATTATGCCCACTAGTTATTTGGTCGGGTTTATCCCGATAGGCATTTTATTATTTATTGCAGAGTTGTACCGAAAAAAAGAAAGCCCTTACACAGGGCTAGCATTTACAATGCTAGGGTTTTTATACATTGCCCTGCCTTTTTCATCGCTAAATTACTTGATTAATAACCCATTGCTAGGCAAAGGGTTTCATTATGAATTTTTGCTAGCTTTTTTTGTTCTTATCTGGACAGGCGATACGGGGGCATATTTAGTGGGTTCGCAAATAGGAAAACGCAGGCTTTTTGAACGTATTTCGCCAAAAAAATCGTGGGAAGGAAGCATCGGTGGGCTAATTACTGCAATGGCAGTAAGTTGGTTTTTTTCTCATTATTTCCCCGTACTAAACCTTTGGCAATGGTTTGGATTTGCAGCAATAGCAGTCGTTTTTGGCACTTATGGCGATTTGGTAGAATCCTTATTTAAACGCAAGCTAGGCATCAAAGATTCTGGCACAATATTACCCGGGCACGGCGGAATGCTCGACCGTTTTGATAGTGCAATACTTGCCGCACCTGCAATTTTCACTTACATTTATAGCATTGCAAATTTTTAAGATTGAAGGCTATTTATTAAATTATAGATAATTATTTGATAACCTTTTTTGAAATGAGGGGAAACTAAAAGAATCCCCCCCAACCTATAAATTTAAAACTTAAACAAAAATAAAATATGACAGTACACAAAGAAGGATTTCCTACCCTACTAATACTTATTGCCTTTTTGGGGATTTTAAATTTCTTGATAGGCTATTTTTTAAACCCCATTTTTCAAATTATTATAGGCACAGCTTCGGTACTATTTTTCCTATTTATTTTGCAATTTTTTCGCTACCCCAATAGGAAAGTAATAAACCTCCCTGACGCCATAATTTCAGCCGCCGATGGCACTGTGGTCGTTATCGAAGAAACTACCGAAAACGAGTACTTTAAAGATAAACGCATACAAGTATCCGTATTTATGTCGGCACTAAATGTGCATATAAATTGGATGCCAATGGGCGGTATTATAAAATACTACAAACTCCACCAAGGGCTTTTCCTTTTGGCAAAAAACCCAAAATCGTCAACCGAAAACGAACGCTCATCTATTGTTGTGGAAGACCAAAAAGGAAGAAGCATACTTTTTCGCCAAGTTGCTGGAATTATGGCACGCCGCATAGTTGCCCGAATTACCGAAGGTAAAACCCTAGAACAAGGGCACGAATTTGGCTTCATAAAATTTGGCTCACGAGTAGATATGTTCTTTCCGCTAG
>CAMZKQ010000050.1 GCA_947311265.1 uncultured Chlorobiota bacterium
ACGAAAATAAAAAAAGCATAGCAGCACTCGAAAAATCGCTGAAGTTACGAAAAAAATACCCCAATAGCCGGGAGTATAATTCGGGCAAAATATACGATAACTTGGCGGCCGTACATCTGCTTAGTAAAGATACTGTAAACTGTTTGCGTGTACTGCAAGAAAAAATAACTCAAATGCCCGAAATTTACCCCAATCCCAACGATTATTACCTATCCATCATGCTAATGCTACAATCTGGCAAAATTGAAGCAGGCAGAAAAATGTTAAAAACAGCACTTACAGCACTCAACGAGTCCCCTCTAAGTGCCAGAGCAGAAGCCGTTTTTGATTATTATGATGGTAATTTTGAGCAGTCCAAAGAAAAATGCGATAATTTATTAGCTTTGGGGAACAATCAAGTCGAAACTTTTTTGTTACTTGCCATTTTAAAACTTCAAAAAAACAAACCTAGTGAGGCTTTTGAGTTTTTAAAAAAGGGCTACCAAATAAACCCTGAAAATGCTACACTTATAAAAGTGTTCGATAAATTTTATCAAAAAAAACAAGATTAAAAATGATTCAGATAGATAATACCATAATTTCGGATTTGCTTATTGAAGAGAAATTTGTTTGCGATTTGGAAAAATGCAAAGGGCAATGCTGCATACAAGGCGACTCTGGTGCTCCTCTCGAAGATTTTGAAGCCGATATTTTAGACGATTTATACCCCGTGCTAAAGCCCTACCTACGGCAAGAAGGCATAGAGGCTATCGAAAAAGAGGGCAAATATTACGTTGATGACCAGCACGAACTAGTTACCCAGCTTATCGACGGTGGCGAGTGTGCCTACGTTGTGTTTGAAAGCAACGGCATTGCAAAATGTGGCATAGAAAAGGCATGGCTGGATAAGAAAATAGATTTCAGGAAACCAATATCCTGCTTTTTGTACCCCGTGCGGACAAAAAAATTCACCGAACTAGAAGCCGTAAATTTTGATGAATGGGACATTTGCAAACCAGCATTAGAGAACGGGGAAAAAGCAGATGTGGCAGTTTACCAGTTCCTTAAAGCCCCACTTATAGAAAAGTATGGGCAACAATGGTACTCGGAATTAGAGGGTTTTGCAAAAGAGATTAAGGAGAGAAAAAATAATTTTAAATAGCTTATAGAAAAATCAATAACTTAAATCCATATCCCGATAAAAGCATCAAGTTGTTTGTTGAAGAAATAAAAGGCAGCTCTACCGAATTGTTTAAGGAAGTATCTGCATTTTTAAATGATGAAGAGTTGGAAAAATACCAATCTTTCAGCAACGAAAGTCGAAAACGAGAGTGGCTTTTTGTTCGGCAATTATTGAAGCAAAATTTAGGCAATAAGTATTCGCCTATCTTTTATTCCGCAACAGGAAAGCCCAATATATTGGGCTATAACATCTCCATTTCGCACTCAAAAAATTGGGTAGCTATTCTGCTCAGCAAAGATAAAAAAGTGGCTATTGATATTCAACTTATCAGCCCATCTATAAAAAGAATAGCGAGTAAATTTATATCCCAAGAAGAAAAAAACGGACTTAAAGCAGCCAGTGAAGAGGTGTTTACCACTATTTGGTCGGCAAAAGAAGTACTATTTAAGTTGCACGAAATTGGGCAACTAGATTTTAAAAGCCAGCTAAAATACTTCCATTTAAAATGGGGGTATCTGGGCAGCTACTAGGCGAAATTAGTTTAGATGGCTTTATAAAAAAGTATAATATTTATTACTTTATTTTTGGCTCTAACCCAAAATATGTACTTACTTATTGCTCCACAGACGGCTAATTTATACGGCTTTCAAACTTAAATCTAGGCTTTTAATTTGATGGGTTAATGCCCCCACAGAAATATAATCTACACCGCACTCGGCATAGCCACGCAAAGTATCGAAAGTAATGCCTCCTGAGGATTCTGTTTCGTATCGTCCGCCAATTAGCTCTACCGCCTTTTTTGTGTCTTCGGTAGTAAAATTATCGAGCATAATGCGATGTACCTTTCCAGTAGCAAGCACTTGGTTTAGTTCTTCAAAATTGCGTACTTCAATTTCAATTTTAATGTTTTTATTTTTCGATTTTAAATAGCTGTTTACCGAATTTATGGCATTGGCAATGCCCCCTGCAAAATCAACATGGTTATCTTTTATCATCACCATATCGTAAAGCCCCATTCGGTGGTTTACTGCACCGCCTGCCAGTACGGCTAATTTTTCTACAATTCGTAACCCAGGGGTTGTTTTTCGGGTGTCCAGAACACGGGTTTTTAAGTCCGAAATTAAATTGGCATAAGCTGCCGTTTGCGTAGCAATTCCGCTCATGCGTTGCATAAAGTTGAGTACCAGCCGTTCGGCTTGCAAAATCGAAATTACTCTGCCTGAAATTTTTAGCGTAATATCGCCCACTTTTATTTTACTGCCATCTTTTATAAACACTTCTGTTTTTAAGTTGGCATCTATTTTAGCTATAATTTTTAGGGCGATTTCTGTACCTGCCAAAATACCGTTTTCTTTTACCAATAATTTTACTGTGCCTTTTTCGGTATCAGGGATACAAGCGAGGGAAGTATGGTCGCCATCGCCAATATCTTCGGCTATGGCAAGGTCAATTAGCTGGTCGATTAATTCGTTGTGAGATAGCATTATTTTATATTGAGTTTGTACTAGGTCGTAAATTTAGTAAGTTTAAAGCAGTATTTAAAATTAAACCCGAATAATTCGGGCAAATCTAAAATTTAGCCTCCAATATTACTAAACCCACTAACTTTGTTTACCGTGCCATACTCTGGCTTGTTGCCTACGGCAAGCATAATTGCTCGTTTGTTGCCTAGTTTTCTAATATCGTATTCCAAATCGCTAAATAAGCAAGGGCGGAGTAAGCCGTTGGCAGTAAGCCTTAGGCGATTGCATATCCCACAAGCACCGCCATCGCCGCCTTTTACTTTCCAAAAAGTACCTTTGGATAAGTCCATTTGGCGAATGTAGCGAATGTTCAAATCATTATCTTGGCAATATTTTGTTACCTGCTGTGCGTCTTCTTCTTGCTCAGATTTTTTTATGACGCAATTGATTTTTATGGGCAAAAGCCCTGCTTTTTTTGCTGATTCTACACCTTTATACACGTCCTCGATATTGCCTACCCGAGAAAGTTGCTTAAACTTTTCTGGGTTTGTAGTATCCATGCTAATGTTTACTCGGTTTAGCCCAGCATCAGCTAGTTGTTGGGCATATTTTGTAAGGTAAACGCCATTGGTAGTAAGTGCAAAATCGGTGATGCCCGGAATTGCCCCAATCATTTTAATCAGCTCTATGATGTCCTTCCGCACAAGCGGCTCACCACCAGTAATACGCACCTTTCTAACGCCCATGCTTACGGCTAATTTGGTAAATTCTGTAATTTCCTCAAAGCTCAATATTTCGCTATTGGGCATTAGTTTAATGCCTTCGGCAGGCATGCAGTAGGTGCATCTAAAATTGCAACGGTCGGTTACGGAAATCCGCAAATAAGTTATGGTTCTGTTATATCTGTCTAACATATACTTTGTCTCCTTTTTTTAGTGAATTTATGCCAATGGGAATCGCCATAAGAGCGTCTGCAACAAGCAAACCTCCCAAATGTGCCGAGCCATTGTATTTTACTTTTGAAACTGTGCCATCGGCATTAATAGCCACAGGCACCCAGCCCAAGCGGACTGTTTTTTTTCTTTTATAGTCTTCATTTAAAGGTAAATACAACTCTTTTTGTTGGATATTTGCATTCATTAATTTATAGATAAATGGCTTTGCCAAAAGCTCAAATTGCACAAAAGAGGATACTGGATTACCCGGCATACCGAATAAAAATTTGTTTTTCCCTACTGCAAAAGTAATCGGTTTGCCCGGTTGTACAGCCACTCTATCGAACAAAATATCGAAGCCTAAGGCTTTCATAATTACTGGCACATAGTCGAAATCGCCCATAGATACGCCTCCCGAAATGAGGACTATATCATTCTCATTTACAGCCTTTTGCAAAAGCTCTTGTGTTTTTTCCTGCGTATCTTCGGCAATGCCATAATAAGTACCGGCAATGCCAATAGCCGCCAATTGAGCCAGCATTTGCGAGCCATTACTATTGCGTATCTGCGATTTATTGGGCTGAATATTAGGCTCTACCAGCTCGCTACCAGTTGCCAATACGCCTACTCGAGGGTATTTATACACCTCTGGCAGTATGCAGCCCACCGAGGCCAAAGCGGCAATATGTTGTGGTTTTATAAATGTGCCTTTGCTCATTATTTTGTCGCCAGTACGAATATCTTGCCCTAGATTTACAACATTAGTTCCTTTTTTTATATGCCCTGATACGGTGCAAATATCAACGCCTGTTTTTGCAGATTGGTAAAATACTGTATTATTTTCGGTCATTTTACTTTCCTCAACCATAAAAACACAATTTGCCCCCTGTGGCACTGGTGCACCCGTCATTATTTTGGCGGCTTGGTTTTTGCCAATTATTTTTTCGGGAGTTTTCCCTGCCGGGATAATTTCTATGATTTCGAGTGGGTTTAAAATATCTTCGGCACGGCAAGCAAAACCGTCCATTGCAGATTTGTTGAACGGGGGCATATTTATATCCGAAAAAATATCTTCGGCCAGTACTCGCCCAATAAGTTGCCCCAAGGGCACTTTTTCTTTGCCTGTTCTAAAATTAATGCTTTGTGTTATTTGGTAGGCTTGCTCCGAAGGTATCATTTTATTGCTTTGAATTTAGGGCAAAGATAATGAAATTGCAACAAGCTACAAAATAAGATACTAAAAAGTATTTTATTATTAATAGGCATTCGGTTTTTAATAAAAATGTAGAGGAAAAGCCCTATTTTATAGGTCATAAAAAAACGCTTACATCAGTTGATATAAGCGTTTTTCTTTGTGATCCCAGAAGGGCTCGAACCTTCGACCCACAGCTTAGAAGGCTGTTGCTCTATCCAACTGAGCTATGGAACCATTTCTGCGTGCAAAAGTATAAAGAATTTGAAAAATTACAACTCTAAATGCACTTTTTTATAAAATAAATAGTATTTAGTTCATTTTTTGGTAAAAGTAAAATAAATAAGTTACTTTGGTTCGCTTTTAAAGTAGCTAAAAATTTTAATGCTTTAATTATCTCCCAATTATAGAATTTTAATAGTTAAACTAAAATTATGATTGCAGAAATTATTACCATTGGCGATGAAATACTCATCGGGCAAATAGTTGATACCAATTCGGCATGGCTTGCACAGCAACTCAATGATATTGGGGTAGATGTGCGACAAATCACCTCTATTTCCGATAGCAGAAGGCACATAATAGCTGCCTTAGATACGGCCAAGAAAAAGGCAGACCTTATTATTATCACTGGCGGGCTAGGCCCTACTGCAGACGATATTACCAAACCCACTCTTGCAGAATACTTTGGTACAAAGCTAGTTAGAAATCAAGAATTATTTGAACACGTTAAATTCCTAATAGAACGACACGGTTTTGAAATGACTGAAAATAATGCAAAACAGGCAGATATTCCTGCCAATTGCACCCCCCTTAGCAACGAAAATGGCACGGCTGCCGGCATGTGGTTCGAGCAAGACGGTAAAATATTTATATCCATGCCCGGCGTGCCTTTCGAGATGAAAAATATTACAGAAAAGCAAGTTTTACCAAAACTAAAAACACAGTTTTCGCTACCCTCCATCGTACATCGAACGATACAAACTTTTGGTGTTGCAGAATCTATTTTAGCCAACAAAATTAATAGCTGGGAAAGTGCATTGCCTAGTAGCATTAAGCTCGCCTACCTGCCTTCGCCCGAAAGGGTGAGATTACGCCTTAGCTACAGAGGCACAAACCAAAATGACACCGAAAAAACATTAGATAAATTAACCCAAGGGCTAAAGGTACTGCTTGGCGATACCATTTTTGGTATGGGAAATATTTTTCTTGAAAATGCGATTGCGGATTTGCTAAAAGGCTCTGGAAAAACAGTAGCTACTGCCGAGAGTTGTACTGGTGGAAATGTGGCAAAGCTTATCACTTCCGTACCCGGAAGTTCGGCGTATTTTGAGGGGGGTGTGGTGGCTTATTCCAACCGAATTAAGGAAGAGATATTAAAGGTAAATAGGCAGACTTTAATAACGCATGGTGCAGTTTCGGAAGCCACCGTACAGGAAATGGCAACAGGCATTCGGCAACTATACCAAAGTGATTTTGGGGTGGCAGTATCGGGCATTGCTGGGCCCAGTGGCGGTTCGCCCGAAAAACCTGTTGGCACAGTATGGGTGGCAGTAAGTTCTGAAAATGAGACCGTTACAAGGCTATTAAGTTTAGGCAATAAAAGGGACATTACAGTACGCCGCGCATCAGCGAAAGCATTAGATATGCTTAGGCGGTTAATTATTAAAACGAATGCCTAATTTTGGCTGTATAGCGAAGGCTTGAATGATTAACTGTAAGGCTATCAGCCTTTTAATCCTTATAGAATACTGTAAATGTATTCAAGCCTTCGCTTTTTAGCTTTTAGAGGTTCAATAATTAATTGCCCACAGAAATCACACTTAATAAGCTAAGTGGTTGCCCTTCTTTGTAGCTGTATTGGTACAAACCATCTTGCCCAATCATGAGTAGTAAATTATCGAAGGGGATAACATCAAAAGCATTTATATCTGAAGATTGTTGCGTCATATTTTGGTCAATATTATTCAAATCGTCGGTATTAAATACTTTTAGCCCGGCATCGCCATCGCAAATAAATAGGCGACCATTTCTAATGCCCAAGCCATAAGGTGCTTGCATGGGGTAAGATTTTATTAACTTAGGATTTTGGATATTAGCCAAATCAATAACATCAAGCTGGCTTAGTGTGCCGCCACAAGTTTGCCCAGCTCGAAGGGTAACGTAGGCAATATTATTTTCGACCACCACAGGGTCGCAACTTCGGATATGGTTAAAAGCCGAAATTTGTGTAGGATTAGTAGGGTTTTCAAGGCTATAGACTACCATTCCTGTAGTTGTGCCAGAAAAAAGCATATTTTCGTAAACAAACAAGGTTTCGGAAACCCTGCCAGTATTTATTTCGGATTTAAAAATAGGGTTGCCCCCTTGCGAAATGTCGTAAGCCATAAGCCGAGCTTGGTCAATCATGTAAAGCATATTTCCATAAAGTACAAAGCGGGCAGTTGAGCCGGAAGTACCGTTACCGCCATCGCTACTTTGGCTGCTGTCATTAATACTTAGGTCGGAAGAGGAGGCTTCATCTGCATAGCTGTACATGCCGCCAGACCAGCCTGTTGAAGAATACTCTTGGGTAACCTCCTCAATAGTCCAGCCCACTACCAAGCCTTTGGATTGGTCTATTTTTGCCACTGGGTATTTAAAATCGTACACCGGTATTTGGTAAGGAAATACATCTGGCACTCGTTTTACTTCCTTGATATTGTTTAAATCTGAGATGTTTAGCACCACTAAATCAATATAACTATCGGCATACAAAAAATCATTTTTAATAACAATATCTACATTGCCCAAAATCTCGATAAATTTAATGTTTTTAGGGTTTGCAGGGTTTGTATTGTCGATAATATGTACTCCTTTTGCAATTTCATTTATAAAAATATAATTTTTATAAAAATACATCTTACCAGTATGCACTAATTCCGTGGCTGATTTTGTGGCTACTTTTTCCGCACGGAAATCCGCTAAGGACATATAAACCGGTTTATTTGCTGTAAAGGTTGAGGTTTCGCTTACCGTATTTATGCAAGATAAATTGGCTAAGAGGAAAAAAACGGACAGGAAAGAAAGCGTTAATTTTATGTTTTTCATTTGCTTTATTGTTTAATGATTTTTATAGGAGGAACGTTTTAGTTTGGTTTTTATTGCCCTTCAAGCTATTAAAACAGATAATTCTGAACTGGCTCTAAGTGTGCTTTTTTTCATATTTTAGATACCACATCGAGTGCGGTATGACGGGAGCAGGTGCGGAGGGATTTTTTTATTAATCAAAAATGAAGGAGTAGGGGTAAAATAAGATGGGGTTGTCTTAGATGCAAAACAACAAGAATATTAATCATTTTAACTTTATTATCATGAACAGAATTAAAAGTATTACAATTATCGTTTTAGCAGTTCTCCTTTCGGGAAATCTTTTTGCCCAACGAGCCAATAATGATAGCTTAAAAAGCAGGGCTGTACAATTTACATTTTTTAGCCCTTTGGGAACAAATGGTCTTGAAGCAGGGAAAATTGAAAACAACTTATCGCTTAACCTAATTGCAGGTTATGCTGGTGGGTTAAAAGGAGTAGAATTTGCTGGTTTTGCTAATGTTATTACAAGGAATGCTACGGGCATTCAGTTGGCAGGATTTTCTAATACGGTTTGGCAGGATTTTATGGGGGTACAGTATTCTGGCTTTTCAAATGTAACTAGGGGCAACCATACCATGGGGCAAATATCAGGCTTCTCTAATGTTACAGGTCGGGATTTTAAGGGCTTGCAAATGTCTGGTTTTTCGAGTTTTACAGGTCATCAATTTGATGGCATACAGACGGCTGGGTTCTCTAATATAGTTGGGGGAAAGTTCAAAGGTATTCAAATATCTGGCTTCTCGAATATTGCAAAAGGTGGTGCTGATGGTATCCAAATATCAGGCTTTTCTAATATTGCCGCAGGCAATTCTAAGGCGGTGCAGGTGGCTTCTTTTGCCAACCTTGCTACGGATACTTTGGAGGGGGTTCAAATTAGTGGTTTTGTTAATGTTGCACAATCTGTAAAAGGTATGCAAATGGCGTTTCTTAATTTGGCAGATACTTTTGAATTAGGTGTACCTATTGGGTTTGCTAGTATTGTTCGGAAAGGCTATCATGAAATAGAAATTGGTACAAGCGAGTCTTTTTACCTTGATGCAAGTTTTAAAACAGGGGTCGCAAAATTTTATAATATATTTTCGGCAGGTATGAAGATAAAAGACAATAATTTGGTTTGGGGCTTTGGCTATGGTGTAGGGACTCAATTGGCTTTGCCAAAAGAATATGCAGTAAATATAGACCTTATAAACTTTTCGGTAGGTACTGATAAAACTATTGCAGAAAGCAAATATTGGGATTTTGATAACCTAACTAAGCTAGAAGTTACGGTGTCTAAGCAGTTCTTTAAAAACTTAGCCGTTTATGGTGGACCGACCTTAAATTTTGCAATTTCTGACCGTGCGGATAGTAATGGCCATTTTACTGGCTCGGCAGTAGTGCCATATTCGATGTATAGTTCAAATGGGGTTTATACAAAATATGATTTTTACCCGGGCTTTAAGGCAGGGCTTCGGTTTTAAAATATAGTTAGTAGGTAAGGTGAAACGCTGTATGAATTTTCATACGGCGTTTCTTTATTCCACCTCACAAGAGTCGCCAATGCAGTTGGGGCGTTCCTCGGGTTCGGGTATTACTTTTACTTTCAGTAAAAAAAGGTATAATTTGCAACCAATGCAGATACCAAAGGCTGATTCAGCAAACATTAGCACCAAGCAAATGAGGCATAATATACACATTGGGGCAAAAAATGAGAGGTCTGATTGTAGTAAAATAGAGATTATGAATACCGAGATAGTCATAACTAAACCTATTGCCCAAGCAAATTTTTTCTGCACCGCCCCTACATATAGTGGTGTTTGCTTCCATACAATTAGTTTTGCTAAGGCAAAAATGGGCGAAAATTTGGGGTTTATAAAAATGCCAATTGCAAAATTGAGCATCAAAAAACCAGAAATATAGGGGATTATAGTATATTTATACAAGTAATACCCATTAATAAGGGCTATGGATACTAGGATTAGCATAATTCCTGCACTTGCTCGCATTACTCGCTCGTCGAGCACTTTAAATTTGCGTTCTTCGATGTATTCTCCAAAACTTATTATTTCCATTTATGTTTTTATAGGTATATTTTCTATTTTATTTAAAATCTTAGCGTAAAAGTATTTTCTTGATAACAGTTTCTTTTGATGTGGTTATTTTCACAATGTAAACTCCTGAATTTAAGTTATTTAGAGAATGTATACTGTACAACGAATAGATGGGTTTTGATAAAACGGTACTTCCATTCATTGAGCTTACTGTAATGTAGGCATTGTTAAAATCTAAAAGTTGGGTATAAATATTTTTGCTGTGGGCATATACTTTTATATCCGAAAGGGTGCTATAATAATCTTTATCAAAGAAGTGCAATTCAAAACGTTTTTTATCCAAGCCTTCTTTTATACTTGTGGTATAGCTGTTCTCTTTTTTTATGTCTATGATTTTTTGGTTTTGATTATCAACAAAAAACATCAGTAAATTTTCAGGGTATTGTTCAACGCCATAAAATTTAAAGGTGTAATTTTCTTCATTTGCTGTTTCTATTCCTATGGGTATTATCTCTTTTTCGATTTCATTTTGCAAGGATTGGATAACGAGTTCACGTTTTTCCAACATCGAAAATAAGGCAAGCGTATTGCTAATTCTAAGTTTTGGGGCATCGTACATATTATCGAAACCACTGGTTGCGGCATCGGTGCTGGCAATAAGCAAGCTACTTTGTGCAGTTTTTCCGGTAATGCCGATATGCAATCTTTTTATTAGGTTTTTATTAGCCCCCTTGTAAAATACCGAATTGTTACTTGCTCGCATAGTATTAGAAAAGTCAATCGAACCATTAGAAATTGCATTTACAAAAAAACCTTGCCCTGCGGCCAAAAAGCCATTGAAGGCTTTGCCACCACCAGTACCCGGGAGGTAGCTAGAACCTGCTAAGTTATATGTGCCATAATCTGCACTTACAAAATCTTGGGTATAGTCATCGTCCCATAAATAAGCTGCACCTACTATTGTGCCAGCATTATTGGCATTTAGAAAATCCCAAATATTAATGCCCGAAGGGTAAGGGTTGCCTATCAAATTCCAGCCATCGGAAGTTATACCAAAGTTAGAATTACTAACGCCATAAGATAAGTTGCCTGTATTTGGTTTTCCTGACAAATTAAAATTAATTGACCCATTTCCCGGGTAGAAATAGGCGTAGCCTTTGCCTACGGCAAGTGAGCCATTGTGTTCCTGCCAGCCTTCTATCCAGTCGGGATCGCTGTTGTTTTCGTTGTAGCTGTAAAAGTTAGGGTTAATTTCGCCAGAGCTTAAATCTGTAAAACTACTGCTATTCCCATCGCTAACGTGTGCCGATATATAATGATAACCGCCTTGTTTAAAGCGCCTTTGTAGGGTAACTTTACCTGTTCCGGTGATAGTACCGTTATCTAAAAACGAAGCGGTATTTACGAGGTCGGATTTTAAAATAATAGTGCCTTCGAGTTTACAGGTGCTTTTTAACTCCAATGAAGCCGCAGGATTTATTGTTAGGCTAGCTCCATTTTCGATATACATTTTATTAATCATTACGCCGTTGGAAAGCACAATAGGCATATAGGTAGCAGTTGCTGGTACGCTTACATCGTCGTATTGGTCGGGTATGCCTACTAGCCAGTTGGCAGCCAGTTCTGTATTGGTTGATGTGCCTCCGACCCATGAGCCTGATTTCACTTCGAGTGTGTAGGGGTGTCGCCAAGTTTTGTTAGCGGCATCATTTTGTGCCGTTCCGTTTATTTTTATGTACATCTCGGTCATTCCTACAGGTACATTTGCATATAATTTTGTGGGAAATGTGGATACGGTTCTGGTATTTAAAACCACTTCATTTTTATCGCAAAAAGAGATGTTGGTAACGCCAGATAATGCCCCATCTAGTGTAATAGCCACGGTTACCGTTCCTGCTGTGCTTACTTTATACATATCTGCATCGGCTGCTACTAGTCCACTTTTATGTGTAATAAATCCAATAATTGGTCTATTGTAGGATAGCTTGTAAGCAAATTTTGCTCTGTCTGGCTCGTCTGCTCCACGCAGGAGTTCGTAATAATTGCTTGATTCTTGCAGGTGGTTATTGATTGTATATAATGTATCGGCTACCACTTCTCCTGTTCCAAGGGGTGCTGGTGCTGGGGTAGTACCGTTGTAAAGCCACTGCCTACCGAGCAGGACAGCACCATCTCCGGCATCGCCGGTAGTCCAGCCACCACCTAGTGCAATAGCATCTTCGCCTTGCCATGAGTTGTTGGTAATCCATGTGTACCTGATATTTGTTGGCAATGGCAGAACAGGATTAAAGCTAGTCCCTACATTTATGCCAACAATGTTATCGTTTTCATCGCCATCGCAATTAATATCTACATTATCGAAGGTGGCATTCCAGAAAATACTTGCTATGCAATGTTCATTACCACCGAACATATAGATGCCTTTTGGCGTACCACCACAGTTGGTGTAGCTGTCGTATTCATACTTCATATCCCGCAAGGCTTCTCTGTTTCCTGTAACCGAAGGTATGGTGTTTTGGTTGCCTCTAGTGGGGTCAATGCCTGCCCATGAGCCAAGGTGTGGTGTGCCTATGGTTACAAAGCGGGCGACTTTATGCCCATCGGGGCTGCTGGGGTCTATCCAATTTGTGGGTACACCTGCGGTTCTTCTTTGCAGATATTCTCTGGCACATAGCCCCCCCATGGAGTGCCCTATCAGTATCACTTTTTCTGCCCCTGTATAATTGAGTACCTCCTGAATAATATATTTTAGTACGTAGCCTTGTTTGTAAATTGCGGCTTCGTTGCTCTCATCAAAAGAGTTGCCCCACCAACCACTTGCACCTCTTACTCGCTCTTCTTGGAAGTTGATAGCAAAAAGGTTGCTGCCTGTCCAGCCATCAACAAAATCGGCAACATTAGGCTTGAAATTACGCCGCCCAATATTTATGAAATTACCAGAGTAAATAAAATCAGTCCATTTTACATCAGTTGCCATTAGGGCATTTGAGGTGTTATCATCGGCATTTAGCACCGCATCGAAAACATTAATAGCCCCAAGGGAGTAGCTATCTCGGTAAAACTCCATGGAGGTTTTAAAGGTTTCGTCGTTGCCCGTAAGCCCGTGCAAGAAAATAATTGGGTATGGTAAGTTGTTTTGTGCGTGTAGTGTTTTGCTGAGTCCTACAAATAGTGTGGTAATAAGGAGTACGTGTATTAGTTTTGTCATATATAAAATTTGATTTCGGTAAAGGCTAAAATTAATAATTTTTTGAGAGAAAAACAAAATTGATAATTTTCTTTTGTATTTTTGTGAATATTATACTTCACCTTTAATTTTATAAAACCATGAAAAAA
>CAMZKQ010000051.1 GCA_947311265.1 uncultured Chlorobiota bacterium
AAATACCAATGCAGACGAAAAAACAGTACTGCTTGCCGTAAACGGAAAAAAAATAAAAGTAGAATTAAAAGACGAATTTGACCAGCTCCTTAAGAGCATGGGCATATCAGCATCAGCTACAAAAAAAGTAAAAAATGTAAAAGCTCCAATGCCAGGACTTATTACAAAAATAATTGCACAAAAAAACGACGAAGTAAAAAAAGGCGATAGCCTACTTATCCTAGAAGCAATGAAAATGGAAAATATTTTGAAATCGCCAGCAGACGGTACAATAAAAGAAATAAACTGCAAGCCCGGAACAGCCATTGAAAAGAATGAAGTGCTTATTACATTTGCATAAAATAGGGCAAAAAGAAATGACTCCAACCCGAAACATACTCACATTAATACTATTTCTTTTTGCAGGAACTGGCTTTACATACTCACAAGTAACATCATATACAGTAAGGCACTTTACAATAGAAGATGGGCTTTCGCAAAACACAGTAAATACACTCTTTGTTGATAACGAAGGCTTTTTGTGGGCAGGCACACAAGATGGGCTAAACAAATACGATGGCTACACCATTGAGCAAATTCGCTCTAACGAAAGAGGAGTTATTATTTCGAGCAACTTTGTACGCTCTATAATGCAAACTTTTGATAATGAATTACTTATACTCACCCCTGACGGTGTAAATAAACTCAATAGCCGAACAGGCAGTTTAGTAACTAACCAAGCACTAAAAAAACATCAAGAAAACACCCATAAAACCTCAGCATTATTTGCTTACCAAGACAAAGCCGGAATAATCTGGTTTGCTACTGAAAATGGGCTCGATAAATACAACCCTAAAACGAAAGAAACAGAGTTCTACAGGGAACCTTTTGGCAACCTTGCCAACCGGAGTGCCGACAACAGATTCACAATAATCGAAGACAATAACAACCAACTCTGGATGGGCTCTAAAACAGGGCTTGTATCGTTCAATAAAATATCGCTGCAATATAAAAGATTTCTCCCATTTCCTCTTGAAAATGTAATTCAGAACGAAGTGTCCTGCGTTTTAAAAGACGATAGAAATATCCTTTGGGTGGGTACACAAGGCGGGCTTTTCCAGTTTGTAAACCAAAAAGACAAAGGCTTTAAAAAAATAGAGCTGTCAAAAAAACAATCGAAACACAAATCCGTAGGAGGCATAAATGTGGTTTTTAAAGACCACAATAAGGACATTTGGGTAGGCACCCGTAAAGGGCTATTTCGCTTCAATAAACAAACCAGCACATTAGATTTTATCAGCATGTTTGATGTTGGCAACCACGACCTATCTACAAAGAGTGTGCTTTCTATAGCTCAAGACAACTCTAATATACTATGGATTGGTACAGGGCATGGGCTGATAAAACTCAACCCCAAAAGGTTAAACTTTAAACTCCATAGGCAGAGCCTAAGCAAAAGTAAACTAACAGATAATAAAATCTACTCCATCTTTGTAAAAGATGATTCGACCCTATGGATAGGTACACGAGGCTTTGGGCTAAGTATAACTAATCAAAAAAGTAAAACCATAAAATATTATACATATAATAATAAAAACAACCATTTCCCAGATAAAGACAATGAACTTACTGCCATAAACAGAGATAAAAATGGACGCATCTGGATAGGTACTAAAAATGGAGTTTTTATATTTGAAGAAACAAAAAATAAATTCACAAACTTTATTGACTATTTTAAAATTAAGGATACGCCCCCCGTCTTTAAAAATAATAGAGTGATGGCAATAATCCAAACAAAAAAAGAAGGCAACTACTGGTTTGCCACTAAAAACGGACTCTATTTTTTTAACAGAACAACAAAGCAAATTAAATCCTACAGATACGATGTTAATAAAAAAAACACAATAGCGTCCAACCAAATAACTGATGTGCTGGAAGATTACACAGGCTTAATCTGGATTACCTCCGAACAAGGATTAAACTGCTTCTGCCCCGAAACAAAAGAGTTTACACTCTACACAGGAAGCAGCAACACCAATATTAACGGACTAAGCAATAGCTCTTGCCTAACGCTATTTGAAAGTTCGGACTCTACACTTTGGGTCGGTACAGAAACAGGGCTTAATAAATACAACCGAAAGGAAGACAACTTTAAATACTACACCAAGCAGCATGGATTTAAAAATGGCTTTATATATTGTATCGAAGAAGATAAAAATAAAGACCTTTGGGTAAGTACAAATAATGGTGTCGCAAGGTTTCGACAAAAAAAAAACAGCAAAAAAGTAGAAATTCAGAATTTCAGCACCTCAGACGGGCTACAAGATTATGAGTTTAATATAGGCGCTTCCTTTAATGATACAACAAAAGGCATAATTTACTTTGGGGGGGTAAAAGGCTTTAACTCCTTCAACCCAGATTCAATCTACCTCAACGAAATAGTCCCAAAGGTAAAAATAACACAATTTTATAGAACCAGTAACGAAACCAACCAAAGGGTCTTTTTTGAAGAAAACGACACCATAAGGCTCTCCCCTAAACAAAACAGTTTTAAAATAGAATTTCGTAGCTTAGAATTTACAATGCCCAAAAATAACAAATACAAGTTTCAGCTCTATGGAGAAAGTATAGAAGAAATACCAACTAAATCACTAATTGCACGAAGTGCAAACTCTGCCTCATACTCTATTTTACCTAGCGGAACATACACCTTCAAAGTCATAGGCTCTAACAACGACCAGTATTGGAACACAAATGAAGCCAGAATAGTAATAATTATTGAAACCCCTTTTTATCGAACAGTTTGGGCATATTTACTATGCATTTTTGTATGCCTTGTAGTTATATTCCTTATTGTAAGCAGCAGCAGAAAAGCCACTAAAAGCGAAAAAAAAAGGAACTACCAAGTTAATCAAAAAAACAAGGAATTAGAAGAAAAGCAAAAAGCACTAGAGGAAAGCCTACAAGAAACAAAAGACAGCATAACCTATGCCAACAGAATAATTACCGCAATGATGCCTTCCGAAGCCTATTTTAAGAAAGTACTGCCAGCATCGTTTGTTTACTTCAAACCAAAATCAGTAGTAAGTGGCGATTTTTATTGGATAGAAGAACGAGGCAACTTAATTACAGTAGCAGCCGTAGATTGTACAGGACACGGCGTACCTGGTGCATTTATGTCAATCGTAGGTATGAATTTACTACGTACCATTTTAGATGATACCCCCAATAACCCAGCAGAGGTACTCAACCAAATGAACCGAAGTGTTACAAAAATATTTGAACAAAAAACCCAGCAAGAACTCACCCTACAAGATGGAATGGACATGAGCCTTTGTACAATTAATACAAAAACAAAAACCCTACAATATGCTGGTGCAAAAAACCCACTTTACCTAATGCGAGAAAAAAGCCTTATCGTTTTAAAAGCCGACCGCTTCGCCATAGGCCCAGATGACGACCATAAAAGCCAACACTTTAAAAACCACACCTTTCAACTAGAAGAAGACGACTTTATTTATATGTTCTCCGACGGCTTTGCCGACCAGTTTGGCGGCACAAGAGGCAAAAAATTTAAGTTCAGAAAATTCCGGCACATGCTACTCATGCTACACGAAAAAGCAGCCTATTTACAAAAAGAAAAAATAAATGAAACCTTCCACAACTGGGTAAAAGGCTACGAACAGGTAGATGACATTCTAATTATAGGTATCCGCCCACTGGCAGGAAAAGGCTAAAGGCTTTACCATGCTAAGAGCATAAGTTATTTACTCACAATAGATTACAAGTAAACTAACCTTGACATAACAAATCAATAAAAGACTAACTATTTAGAGTACAGTTAGTTATAATATGATATTTTGCTCCACAAAAAAGTTGCCAAATTCAATTAATTGAAAAAAAATATTTTTTTCTCACCATTTTTTTTATCTTTGTAAAGAAATAAAAAGTCTGACTAACTTTACAAAACGAAACTTAAAAAAATGCTGAAACAAAATTTACAGCACAAGCAACTACAAAAATTATCGCCCCAGCAAATTCAACTTATAAAATTGCTGGAAGTCCCTACGCTACAACTCGAGCAACGCATCTTAAAGGAATTGGAAGAAAATCCTATTCTTGAAGAAAAAGATACAGATAATGAGCTTTCTTACGAAGATCAAAACGATGACCAAGATAGCCAGGACGACCAATATACCGACGAGTTTTCTGTAGATGATTATATTGAAGATGACGAAACCCCAGCCTACCGCCTTACGGCAAATAACTACTCCAAAGACGAAAAAAAAACAAATATGCCTTATTCAGAAGGCATATCTCTACAAGAACACCTGCAACAGCAACTAGGGCTAAGAAAGTTAAGCTCAGGCGACCGCTATATCGCTAATTACCTAATAGGAAATATTGATGATGAAGGCTACCTTAGGCGAGAGCTTATTGCCATTTCTGACGACTTGGCCTTTAAAGAAAATTATTACACCTCCGAGGCTGAAATAAAACGCATCATTAAAAATGTAATTCAGGATTTTGACCCAGCAGGCATAGGGGCAGCCAATTTGCAGGAATGCTTAACGCTACAGTTGCACCGAAAAATACAGGCTAACTCTAAAAGTAAAGCCACTTACCAAATAGCCTACGACGTTTTAAAAAATTACTTTAATGAATTTACAAAAAAACACTACAAAAAAATAATTAGCCGCTTGGGCATTGATACTGAAACTCTAAAAGATGTCGTAAATGTTATCGTGAAATTAAACCCAAGACCAGGGAATGCCTTTTTATCATCAATCACAAAAGTATCGCAACACATCACCCCAGACTTTATTTTAGAGCAGAATAACGGGCAGCTTATCCTATCAGTAAATTCTAGGAATATACCCGATTTAAGGATTAACTCAACCTACTCGGAAATGCTGCAAGGCTACGGAACATCAAAAAAGCCTAAAACAAAAGAAGCCAAAAGCACCATTACTTACATGAAACAAAAAATGGATTCAGCAAAATGGTTTATTGATGCCATTAGACAAAGGCAAAATACCCTAATGCTTACTATGAACTCCATTCTTGAATATCAAGAAAAATACTTCCGTACAGGCGACGAAACCATGCTTCGCCCAATGATACTCAAAGACATAGCAGAACGAACAAATTTAGATATTTCGACAATTTCAAGAGTGGCCAATAGTAAATACATTCAAACCCACTTTGGTATAATCTCCTTAAAATATTTTTTCTCCGAAGGCATGCAAACCCAAGACGGAGAAGAAGTATCCACACGAGAAATAAAAAAAATACTACAAGAGTGCATCGATAAAGAAGACAAGAAAAAAACCACTTACCGACGAACGCCTTGCCCAAATACTGCAAGAACACGGCTATAAAATTGCACGACGAACGGTTGCTAAGTACCGAGAGCAACTCGGTATCCTTGTGGCACGACTACGAAAAGAACTATAAAATGCAAACAAAAATAGCAAGAACAATATCCGCACTATTCCACCCCCTACTTTTGCCAAGCTATGCAACTTTGTATTTTTTTACTGCCCCAACATTCTTATCACTAGTAGCCTTTCCACTAATTAAGGCAATAGTTGTAATTGTACTTGTTTCCACAGCCATTGCACCAGTTATTATAACAATCTTACTCTATAATATGCGAGTAACCACAACCCTTACGCTAAAAAATAGAGAAGAACGCTTTTTCCCGATGGCAGCCGCTGTTTTGCTTTACCTTTTTTGCTATTTGATATTAAAACGCCTACCGGCAGGCGTACCAAACATCATCAACTACTTTTTCTTATCCGCAGCACTAAACGTTTTTATCGTGCTTACCATCACATTTTTTACAAAAATAAGTGCCCACATGGCTGCCATAGGAGGAAGTGCAGGCTACCTCTATGTTTTTCATAGCTACATGCAAGCCGATGGATTTTACCCCCTACTGGTAATCATTTCAATAACTGCAATTTTAGCTTATTCACGCCTTTTACTAAAAGCACACAAACCAAGCCAGCTAATACTCGGTATTTTGGTCGGATTTCTGACATCACTATCAACATTACTAATACTTTAAATCTAATTTTTTCAAAAATATAAACTTTAAACCCATGGAACGAATAATGGTAATTGGGGCAGCCGGGCAAATTGGCTCAGAACTTACACTAGCCCTCCGCAAATTGCACGGTGCAGAAAATGTATTTGCAACAGACCTAAAAGAAGCCCCGCCAGAAGTCGTCGGCAATGGGCCTTTTCAAGTATTAGATGTAATGGACGATAAGCGTTTGATACACTTTGTAATTCGCCATAAAATTACACAGATTTACCACCTAGCGGCAGTACTATCAGGTAATGCCGAAAAACTACCTATTCAGGCATGGGAAATAAACATGCAAAGTTTGCTAAATATCTTAGACCTTGCCAGAGAAGTCGAAGACATCAAAAAAGTATTTTGGCCAAGCTCAATAGCCGTTTTTGGAGGCACAACTCCACACAAAAATACACCACAACTTACAGTAACAGAGCCGAGCACAGTTTACGGGATAAGCAAACTTGCAGGCGAACGCTGGTGCAGATATTTTTATTCTCGCTATGGCGTAGATGTCCGCAGCATACGCTACCCCGGGCTAATAAGCTACAAAACCGAAGCAGGTGGCGGCACTACCGACTATGCTGTTGAGATTTTTTACGAAGCTGTAAGAAATGGAAAATACGAATGCTTTTTAAAAGAAGACACCGCACTGCCAATGATGTTTATGGAAGACGCAATTAACGCCACCATACAACTCATGGAAGCTCCTGCCGAAAAAATCACAATCCGATCGGCATACAACATGGGTGGGCTTAGCTTTACTCCAGCCCAGCTTGCAGAAAAAATAAAGAAACACGAACCTGATTTTAAAATTACCTACAAGCCCGATTTTCGTCAGCCAATAGCAGAATCTTGGCCACAAAGTATTGACGATAGCATTGCAAAAAAAGACTGGGGACTCACTGTAAATTACGACTTATCCAAAATGACAGCCGCAATGCTACAAGGCGTTCGAGATAAGTTTTCTATGAATATGTAAAGCAGGAACAAGGTGCTACAATCCGAAAAAATAACCGAAAAAAAAGCAGAAATTCTACTTCGTGTTTGTGCAATGCTAATGACTGCAGGAGCAAATACAAGTAGGATATTGCTTATTATTAACCGTTTTTCAGAAGTTCTGAATACTGATGCTCAGCTATTTATAGACCACAAAGCATTTATTATTACCATAACAGATGCCCATACCAACAAAAAAACAACACAATTAAAACGCCTACCCCCACATGCAATTAATTTTAGTACCTTATCTGCAATAAGCCAAGCCAGCCGAGATGCACAAGATAAAAATTGGCAGTATAATAGAATTGAAACCGAACTCAACAAAATTGAGTTGATTAAACATTATCCGAAAATTATTATTTTAATATCTGTAGGGCTTGCAGGTTCCGGATTTTGTAATTTGTTTGGTGGCGATTTTATTAACATGATTATTACTTTCTTCGCCACGATAATGGGCTTGTTTTCTAAACAGCTAGCCCATAAAAAAGAATTTAACCCATATTTCGCAGCCTTTATAGGGGCACTTGTTGCCGCATTTTTTGCTTCTTCTGCCCTTTTTTTACAGCTTAGTACCGACCCCCATATTGCAGTTGCCACCTCTGTTTTATTTTTGATTCCCGGAGTACCGCTTATAAATTCTTTTACAGATATGATTGATGGCTACATGATTACAGGGGCATCAAGGTTCCTCAACGGGCTTGTGTTTGTCATGGCCATTGCACTAGCTTTGTCCATTGTGCTATACCTTTTTAGTATTAAAATGCTCTGATATGATTTTTGAGTTAGCCGTTTTAGTAAAAGTATTTTGGTCGGCAATCGCTGCCGTTGGTTTCGGTATTTTATTCAATATCCCAAAAAGGATTATAATGGCTATATTTTTACTTAGCGGATTGGCCGCACTTGTAAAATTTACATTCCTTTTAAACCACACAAACATTATTATAGCAAGTCTAGTTGCAGCATCTTGCGTTGGTTTCGGTAGCATACCCATAGCAAGGCAAAAAAAAACCAGCCCTTTTCTCATCTCAATTCCCGTTGTAATACCAATGATACCAGGTTACTATGCCTACAAAATGCTTTTAGGGCTTTTGAATTTAGCCGTTCATGATATTAAGGATAACGATATAAATACAATACTAAGCATTACAAAAAATGGGCTAAATATGCTTTTTATACTTATGGCACTTTCTATTGGGGTATCTTTGCCATGGTTAATATTCCGTAAGTCTGTTTTACAAAAAATAAGGCTGGAAAGAAAAGACGATTTAATCTAACTTTTCATACACCGAATTTTTGCTTTTAAATTCAGGTACAATGGCTTTCATTTGTTTAACAATTTCAAAATTATCTCCTGTATTTTTAGTGCCCAGCAGTTGCTCTATTTGGGGGAGCATTGCTTTGGCAAGATAAGTTCTCACCTTGGCAGTCATTATTTTAGAGTGCGAAGTTGGCAGCGTATTCTCATGGTTGTTCAATAATTCCTCATATAACTTTTCACCAGGGCGAAGCCCTGTAAAGCTAATCTGTATATCCGTTCCTAAGGTTAGCCCATAGAGTTTAATCATCTTTTTTGCCAAGTCTGCAATTTTAACAGATGCCCCCATATCAAAAATAAATATTTCGCCACCATTGCCAATTGCACCAGCTTGCAAAACCAGCTGGCAGGCCTCGGGGATAGTCATAAAAAAGCGGGTAATTTCGGGGTGAGTTACAGTTACAGGGCCTCCGGTTTCTATCTGTTTTTTAAACCTTGGGATTACAGAGCCATTTGAGCCTAAAACATTACCAAAGCGAGTCGTTATAAACTCGGTATCCACCAAGCTGTTTTTTGTTTGGATATAAATTTCAGCAATCCTTTTCGATGCCCCCATAACATTCGTTGGGTTTACCGCCTTGTCTGTTGAAATCATTACAAATTTTTCGGCATTATACTTCACGGCCAAATCGGCAATATTTTTGTCCCCCTTACATTGGTGCGTATGGCTTCATAGGGGTTATTTTCCATCATTGGCACATGTTTGTAGGCCGCAGCGTGCAAAATAACTTCTGGGCTAAATGTAGAAAAAACGTTTTCCAAACGTTTATAGTTTGTAATATCACCTATAACAATTTCGGCATTTTTAAATTTCAATTTCTCTTCCAACTCAAGCTCTAAATCGTAAAGTGGCGACTCTGCTTGGTCAAAAGCAATAATTAACTGGGGGGCAAAACTCGCCACTTGTATTACTAACTCCCTACCAATAGAGCCAGCTGCCCCAGTAATCAATACTTTTTTTCCGGCAATGTATTTTATTATCTGTTGGGTATCCAACAGAATAGCTGCACGTTCGAGCAAATCTTCAATCTTAATTTCTCGCAGTTGGTTAAAACTAAGTTCGCCATTTATCCATTTTTCAATCTGTGGAACTGTAAGCACTTTTACATCAGCCTCCAAGCAAAGTTCTATTATTTCTTGTTTATTTTCTATTTTGATATCCGAAAAAACAAATTCATCAATTTTATAATTCTTAAAAATCAGGGCTAAATCTTGCTCTGGTTTTACAACAACTCCTCCCAGTATTTTTCCAGTAGCTTTCCCACTAGGGTCAATAAAGGCTTCAACTCTATAATTAATATTTTCGTGCCGTGCCAGTAGTTGCCTTACAGAAAGTGCATTTTTATCCACCCCATAAATAATGATTCGCTTTTCGGGTCTGAAAATATTTTCGGCCTCGGCATAGACCATTTTCACAAAAAGCCGAAAAGCAGTCAGTAAGAAAATGCTGATAAAAAAATCAATTGCAATTACCGAAAATGGGATAATATACAAGCTATTAATAAGGTAATAGTTGAAAATATTTGCTGCCGCAAAAATAAAATTAGAACCCAGTATTAGCAAAAAAATCCGTTCGGTATCCCTTGTGCCTGTATAGCGAATAATCCCAGCATAAGAGCGGGTAAGAAAAAAAATAGTGAGCCTTACCGAGAGCACAAATAATAAAATCCAATGGATTTTATAGAAATAAATATTTTCCACCTCAAAGTTAAATCGTAATAGCAAAGAAAAGTACATTGCAAAAGCTGATATAACTAAATCTATTATCAGTATTAGCCAGCGAGGAGCGTGTTCTTTTCGAGTGAGCGATTTAAGCATTTTTTGTGGTGCAATTAGAAACCCAAAAGTAGGAAAAATAATTGATTTATGGCTTTAATTTTTTTTGTATCAAAAAAGCATTTTTATTTATGCGAAAAAGATTTAATTTTGTTAATTATAAAAGAACCATATTCAACAAACTACTAATGTTAGATAAACTAAAAGAACTCCTCCCCCACCTACTGATTTTAATGCTTTTTGTAATACTAAGCGTAGCTTATTTTCAGCCATTGCTAAAAGGCAAGGAATTGCCACAGGGCGATTTTATACACTCAATAGCTGCCCAACAGGAACTAGTAGATTTTGAAAAATCCAACCCTGGCGAAGAATCCCAATGGACAAACTCCATGTTTAGTGGCATGCCAGCCTACCAAATTAAAGGGGCAAAGCCGCACAGTATCTATAATTATTTATACAGAGCCCTAAAATTGGGCTTACCCTACGGTACAACCTCATCATTATTTTTATACTTCCTTGGTTTTTACGTCCTATTACTAGCCATGAAATTTGATAAATGGCTTGCCTTTGCAGGAGCAGCCGCCTTTGCCTTAGGCTCGTACAATATCATAATCATAGCCGCTGGGCATATCAACAAAACCTATGCAATAGCTTTTATGGCACCAGCTTTAGCAGGCATACTTGCTGCCTATCGAGGCAAACTCGTTTGGGGGGCAATAATCACCACCATAGGCTTAGGGCTCGAAATTGCCATGGGGCATATCCAAATCATCTACTACCTCGGCATCATGATTTTACTGCTGGTACTTGCCGAGCTTATAAAAACATTAAAAAACAAGACCTTCAAATACATTATTTTAGGGATATCAGGGGTAACAGTACTCGCCATTTTTGCAGGCATACATACGCTTGCGCTGATATTTTTAACCTTAATACCAGTCAGCGGATTAGTCTTTTTATTTTTGGAATGGAAAGAAAAAGAAGCCAAGCAATTTCTAGTCGTTTCAGGCGTTTTGGCAGCCGCTGCAATATTTGCGGTACTGCCCAATATCACTAACCTTACAACCACCTACGAATACGGAAAATATACCATTCGTGGAGAATCCGAACTTACTGATAATAAAGAAGACAAATCTTCAGGGCTAGATAAAAGCTACGCCTTAGCATGGAGCTACGGCATTGGCGAAACATGGACAGTCATGTTTCCAGATGCAAAAGGCGGAGCCTCCGGGCAAATTGGCAACGACGCTAAGCTCGAAAAAGCCGACCCCAAAATGCGAGAAACCGTATCGCAACGCAACCGCTACTGGGGCGACCAGCAATTTACCGCAGGGCCTGTGTATTTTGGGGCAGCGGTGATGTTCCTATTCATTCTTGGGCTTTTCTTTGTCGAAGGGCATAT
>CAMZKQ010000052.1 GCA_947311265.1 uncultured Chlorobiota bacterium
GTTAATCTGGGGAATTATAAATCCCGTAGGGCTTGTTCTTGCTCAGCAAATGACAACAAAATAAAAAGTGCATATCGAAAACAATTCTGAAAAAAAAATAATTTTTTAACCCGCTTTTGTTTAACTATCTTTTTCATTTTTTTGTCCAACCTTTGGGGGGAAGTATACTTAGTCAAATCATTTTAACTGCACCTCACTTTTTACTTAGTTAATTTCTGTTGCATTTTCATAATCTTCGCTGGTTATCGTATAAGTAAATTCATAATTATTGTCATCAACCTTTCTCTCATAATAATTGGCTATATCTATTATTCCCATGTTTTCTGTGTCACCTTTTCTATATACAATCCTTTTGGAGTTAAATGTAATATAAACAGAATCTGGACTCAAACCTAATGGGCGACCATAAACACTGGAACCCATATCATCATAATACATTACTCTCATTTCAGATTTTTTAGGGATATTAAATATTGTATCCTCTACCGAATAATGTTGCTCCAAGTATACGAAATATCGTAACTCTAAATCATGCTTAGAATTATTTGCTATAACAAACTCGGTATTTGTATAGGATTCCATTCTATTGCATGATAAAACAAACAAACATGTAACAATGATTAAAACTATCAACTTATTTCTCATTTTATTATTTTTAATTAGTCCAATATAGATTAAATAATTGATCAATATCTGCATCGGTAACCCCAGAAATTTTATTTGCTTTTACTGCATTCCGCATACTATGAATGCCATAGGAATTAATAAGGATATTATAGGCACGCACTAATTACTAATTAAAGTTATAAGTAAGCCCTGCCATAAAGTTCATGCCGGGTTGCAGTACACGGGCATTGTATTTTTTCCCGTCGGCAGAGCGAGAGCCTGCATTGTAATATTGGGCATTGGATACATTGTCCATCTTAAAGGTTAAATCTAAGCCTTTTACAGTACCAAACATATCTATAAGGTTAATGTTTATTCCAATTACTGTAAAGGCTTCAATTTCTCTAACGTATGTTGTATTTAGGTCTTTTCGCCAATTAATAGTTGGTTTTGCGGCCACAAAATTCACCTTTGGGTAAACCGAAAATTTGTTATTAAAATTATACAATACTCCAAAATTTACTTTTAAAGGGGAAATATCCCCAATCAAAACATTATCGTCTTCAATAGCAGTACCGTCCGATGCTAAAACGGCTTCGTAGTTACCGTCTGCATTTTGAACCATTTGGGCAGCAGGCCCAAAATTGTATGCGCCTGAAACATTTCCATTTAAACTAAGCCCCGACACCACTTTGGCATTAAAATTAAGCTCATAACCATAGATTTTAACTTCGCCACCACTCTTGTTTTCAAAGTGAATACCAAAATCGACACCTTGGTAAGGGTTTTCGGGCGTATTATTTACTGCTCCAATAAAGTTAGAAACAATGGGGTAGTAAGCAGCTCCTGAAAGCAAAAGGAATTTTCCAGCCCTAACAGTTGTGCCAAACTCAAATGATTTGAGTTTTTCGGGTTCGAGTTCGGAAGAGTTTTTAGGGCGAACATCGGAGTCGGTAGCGAACTTGTGCCAGTCATCGGCCTCTTGAAATGCCTCTGCATATTGCAACCTAAAAACAAGGCTATTGCTCGCTTTTATTAGAACTGATGCCCTTGGTGTAAAAATACTATAGCCTTTATTTTTTTCGTCTTTTTGATTTTCGTATCGCCCACCAAGGGTGATACCAAGCATCTCAAAAGGCTTGTAAATAGTTTGGGCATAAGCTGCTATTGTTTTTTTTGTGTGCCGTGGGCTAGATGGCATGGTCTGTAATTTGTAAGAATATTCATAATCCTCTTGCGTGTCGGTGTAGGTGTATCTGCCACCGGCTATAAAGTTTAGCTTTTCTGAAACTGTATATGATAGTTTCTCTTCGAGTGCCAAGTCGCTGGTTCTTAACTTGTAATGGTAAACCGATGAGGTTACGAATGTGTCGATACCATTGCCCAAAGTGGTGGCACGTGGTTTTAGCTGGAAGGTGGTAAAGTCTGCTGGGTCTATGCTTTGCGAGTGTTGGTAGTCGTAGTCGCTAGGGTCGGTAAGTGGGGCTTTGTAGTACTTAAAACCAGCCTCCCGAGAATCTAAAATAAAATGATTTCTGTAAGAAATATTTGTAGAAAAACTCACTTTATCGTTTACTGATTTTTCATGGGAAATCATGTAGCCTTGGTTATTTTCGTACCACTGCGTCCAAGGGCCCGAACGTTTAAAGGGAACGTAAAAGTAGGCTTCGGATTCTTTTTTTGTCCAATTAAGAGCTGTAAATGTGAGGTCGCCTACTCTAAAATTAGCATGTATGCCATAATCTTCGGAAGGAATGGCTTGTTGAAATTCCTCCTCTACAAGTATTCCGTCTATATTAAAGATTAATTTTTTGCCTATTTTATCGAGGTAACTTTGCGAAAAGTTACTTTCCCTGCCATCAATAGCATCAAATGCGTCCCATTGGTGGAGGTCGTCTTGGGCGAGGTATTTGGCGGTGATATTGTAGGAAATATTCCCTAAATTTTTGCCTGTGGCAAATTCAATATTTTTTCGCCCCCACGAACCAGCTGTTGTGGTTACGTTAATATCGCCCACTTCGCTACCTTTTTTTGTAATAACATTGATGATGCCTGAAAAGGCATTTGTACCATAGAGTGCAGATGCAGGGCCATATAAGACCTCAATTTGTTTAATTTGTGTTACTGGATATTGCCTTGACATCCAAGTGGTTTGTTTCCAAATATCATTTTCTAAGATACCATCGAAAAGTAGGATAAAACGGTCGGAATTAGAAGAGCGAAAACCACGCATAAAAGTGGTGGAGTAGTTTATGCCATAGTTTTTATTAAAATCGAAACCTGGCAAATCGTGCAATATTTCTTCTAGGTGGTGGTAGCCCCGGTCTTTTATATTTTGTGCCGTTATTACAATTACCGATGCTGATGCTTCTGAGAGGGATTGTTTTGTTTTGGAGGCCGTTGTTACTTCCATATCCATTAGTTCTTCTAAGCTGAGTTCAAAAAAATCATCGGCATCAGCCAAAACCACATCAATACTAGTTTCATTGGCTATAATGGGGGCAGTTTCTTCATCTACAGTTAGTTCTTTACTAACCATATTTACGGAAGCAAAAACTAAGATAGCCCCTAAATTGGCTGTAATTGTATAATTCCCATCTTCATCGGTTACGACCTGTATAGAGGTCCTTTTTATTGTAACTTCGACATATTCTAGTGGGTCATCAGTAATATTAGTTACCGTTCCTGTAA
>CAMZKQ010000053.1 GCA_947311265.1 uncultured Chlorobiota bacterium
CCTCTATCTACACCGTATTGTGCCATGATTAAATCATACACTGTGGTGTAGGTAACTTTTTTTCCATCAACTGTGGTGAGGTGCTTTACTGGTACGCCTCGCTCTGCATCTAGGCCTAGTGCAAATTCGGTAAATTGTACATTTATAACTTCGTCTTTATTGTCCAGTAAAGTAAGTAGTGGGTCGTAAGTTTTTTTGGTTTCTGGGTCTTCGTATTTCATGTTCCAGTTGCCGTCCTTAGCGTCCCAGCGGTGTCCTGTACTTCCTCCCGGGCAAACAAATTCGCCTGTATTTGCATCAATATTAAGGAATTTCCAATCCTTATTTTCAATATCTTTATATTTTTCGATACTTCCTGCACGTACCATTTTTCCAGCTGTCCATTTTCCGTTTTCTTCTACTAATTCTACTAGGAATGGGCTGTCGGTGTATTTTTTTGTATAGTCTATAAAGTAAGGGGTTTGTTTTTCGTAATGATATTCTTTTAGAATAATGTGAGTTACTGCCATCCAAAAAGCACCATCTTGTCCTGCATTTATTGGCATCCACTCATCAGCATATTTTGCAACGGCATTAAAGTCGGGAGCAAAAACTACGGTTTTAGTACCGTTATGGCGAGATTCTGAAAAGAAGTGAACGTCTGGCGTTCTGGTCATTGCCATGTTTGAGCCTACGGCTGCAATAAATTTTGCATTGTACCAGTCTGCACTTTCGGCAACGTCGGTTTGCTCGCCCCATATTTCTGGAAAAGCATTTGGTAAATCGCAATACCAATCGTAAAAGCTAAGGTTGATACCGCCCATAAGTTGCAAAAACCGTGAGCCAGCGGCATAGCTAATCATTGACATTGCAGGGATTGGGGAGAAACCAGTTATTCTATCGGGCCCATATTTATTAACCGTAGAAATGTTTGAAGCTGCAATTAGTTCAAGAGCAATATCCCAGTGTACACGACGAAAGCCCCCTTTGCCTCTTGCTTTTTGGTAGCGTTCTCTTTTTACAGGGTCGTTTTGGATATTTTCCCAAGCTTGCACTGCATTGCCGTTGGCTTTTCTTTTTTCTTCCAAAAACATATCCAACAAAGCACCACGCATAAGTGGGTATTTTACTCTAATGGGGCTATACAGGTACCACGAAAATGAGATTCCTCTTTGGCAACCTCGTGGTTCGTAGGCTGGTGGTGAGCTTTCGAGTTCGGGGTAATCAATGGCTTGGGTTTCCCAAACAACGATACCGTCCTTTACATGAATATTCCAACTACAGCTACCTGTACAGTTTACGCCGTGCGTACTTCGTACTACTTTATCATGCTGATGCCTGTTTTTATAAAATTCTTCCCACTCACGAGTTTTGGGTGATACTATATCTTTAATCCAGCTCATTGTATGTGATGTTTATTTGTTTATTTTTTCAATTTTAGCACCTTATATAATGTAGGTGTTCTTTTTTATTTTTGACGGTCGTAAATAGCTTTGTTTACGGTTTCTTTTTTTCGTTTCCTCCAAATTATAGTGATGGCAATCATAAATAAAATAAAAAGTATTGCCCCGCCAATTGGAAAGCCTAAGCATGGCATTGGTTCTTCTTTATCGACAGCTGCTTTTTTAAGAAAAGCAGTAAGGTCTGCAATTTCGGTATTGCTTAGCTTTTTGTCTTGGTAAGCGGCTTTCATTGCAGGAAATGGGAGGGAGTTCATAATTGCACCTACTGCTGCCCCCGATTTGGTAAGGTCTTTGGCTAGCGTGCCACCAGGGAATGCACCTGCCGAGTGGCAAGCGTTGCAAGCAGCACCGCCGGTATTAAAACTTACCGAACCATCAAAAAGTTTTGCTCCATTTTCGGCATTACCAGTAGGTGCAGGTGGTGGGGCAATTATATTTTTCTTTTTTTCTGTGGTGTTAGCCGAGGATAGTGATTTTACGTGTGTAAAAATGGCGGTAATATCTGCATCTGGCATATCAAAAGCCATCATTGGCATTTTGCCAAACTCATCAAAGATTGCTTTTGCGGCTTTGTCGCCACTGGCAATGAGTGCGGTAGAGTTTTTGGTGAAGTTTATAAGCCATTCTTGCGAATGTTTTGCATTTATGCCTTTTAAATCAGGACCAACTAATTTTCCTCCGCCAATATTGTGGCAGGACTTGCATTTGGTGTCAAATAATGCTTTTCCGTCTTGTGCGGTTGTAATTGTTGAAACAAACAATAAGAACATAAATAAAAAGGTACTTAATTTCATAAAACGAAGTTTAAAAGTGTCTGATTTTCTAATTCGGTGTAAAATTATAAAAAAAAAATAAATATGATTGAAATCATATATTTTTTTTTCAAGAAGAGCTTATTTGTAATCATTTTAAATAGCTTTTTTGTTACTGTATGCTAGTTGTATTGTTATTATTTTAATATTTTTCAGAAATATGTTATAAAGCATAAATTTTTTATATATGATTTTAATCATGTTTATTTGTGGGTTT
Organism: uncultured Chlorobiota bacterium; assembly: GCA_947311265.1. Taxonomy (GTDB): domain Bacteria; phylum Bacteroidota; class Bacteroidia; order Bacteroidales; family JAADGE01; genus CAMZKQ01. The sequence continues at coordinate 2,472 of CAMZKQ010000053.1, forward strand.
CTACTTTTTTTCGCACCTTTGTATTCTCAAAAACTATAGTATAGATGGTTAAAATAAAATCAGCAAGAAATTGCATCACTTGCCAAAGGGGGGAGTGCTTTATAAATAAGCACAGTTCTGAGGATTGGAAAAGTTTTTTTACAAAGAACAAGGTAACTTATAAAGTCTTGGCAGGAGAAAAAATATTTTCTAAGGGTGATAAAGTACAAGGGGCATATACGGTTTATTCTGGCTATATAAAGGTGTACGACTCTTTGGGGAAGTCCGAGCAAATTGTAGATTTAATTAGCAAGGAGCAAATTTTGGGATTGCGTTCTTTGAGTAGTGCTACCGAAGAGTACCTGGTTACAGCGGAAGCCTTATCGGATTGCGAAATTACATTTTTTACTGCAGATATTTTACGCTTAGCCATTGAGTCGAACAAAAAGCTCGCTTTTTATATTATTGATTTACTGACTTCAAAGTTGCGAAAATCGGAGAAAATGCGTCAGTATTTTCAGAAAGTTAGTGCTAAGGATAAAGTTATTTCGGCTTTGCGAGATATTATTTTAATATTTGGTACTACAGCAGTTGATGATACCGTATTAAATTTTTCGCCTTCCCGTAAGGATATTGCCGCACTTGCTTGTACGACTTACGAAACTGTCATTCGGGTGCTTAGCGATTTGGACAAACTCGGAGTTTTACAGATAATAGGAAAGGAATTTAAAATTTTGGACAAAGCTTTTTTTCTAGATTAAAAAGGCTAGTCTATTCTTGGTCTTGAAAGAGGGCTTTCATTTGTAGCAGAAGTGCATTTGCCCGGATTGGTTTTTCGGCGTAGCCATCGCAGCCCACTTCTTTAGCTTTGTTTTTATCGTTATCCATAGCGTATGCAGATTGTATAATGATTGGGATTTTAGGGGCTAATTTTTTTATTCTTGAGGTGGCTTCAATTCCGTCCATTATTGGCATTCGGATATCCATTAAAATAATATCGAACAGTTCGCCATTGGCGATTTTATCTACAGCCTGCTTTCCATTTTTGCACCAAGTAAGCTCGGCTTTTGTTTCTCGCAAAACTTCTTGGAGGAAGAGGAAATTCATCTCCTCGTCGTCGGTAATCATTATTTTTTTATTGGGCCAAAAATAAGCATTTTCTGCCACATCTTTCTTTTCGATTTTTTTATCTCGGGTTGCTTTGTTCTCTTTTATGGCTTCTGCCGGGATAGTAAAGAAGAAGGTAGTACCTTTATTTTCTACGGATTTTAGCCAGATTTTCCCGCCTAAAATTTCAGAGAGGCTTTTAGAAATTGATAGCCCTAAACCTGTGCCACCATAGAGTTTGGTTTTTCCGGCAGGGATTTTTAAAAAGCGGTCGAAAACAAATTTGATTTTATCTTTCTGGATACCTAGCCCTGTGTCTTGTACAAAAAATTCGAGGTAATCAACTTTCTCAATGGTTCTGAAATTATAGCCAAAGGTAATTGCCCCACTTTCGGTAAATTTTATGGCATTACCCAACAAATTTGTTAAAATTTGATTTATTCTGTAGGGGTCGGTATGTATTCCAAAATCAGGTTTTTTGTCCGACTTTGAAACAATTAGTTTGATATGTTGTTTGCCTTGCCGAGCTTTGTGGGTTTCAAAGGAGAGTTTTAAATCATCGAGCATTTTGTTTATATAACAGGCTGATTTTACAATTTTAATGCCTCCGGCTTCAATTTTAGAAACTTCGATAATGTCCTCAATTAGTTTTAGTAATTGTTGGGCGTTGGAGTTTACTTGGTCTATGTAAAGTTTTTTTTTGTCGGTGGCTAAACCGTCTATAGAGAGTAGCTGTGAAAAGCCAACGATGGCATTCATTGGGGTACGAATTTCGTGCGACATGTTGGATAAAAACGAAGTTTTTAACTGGTCTGCTCGCTCTGCTTTTTGCTTGGCTGCTCGTAGTTCTTTTTCTTTTTCTTTTCGATGGCTAATATCTACAATTACTCCTATGATACCTATTACATCTCCATCTTTGGCATAGTAGGGCGATTTTATTACAATGATGTTTTTTCCCCCTCTGTCGGAGAAAACGGCACGCCCTTCGTGCTTTATGGGGGTTAGATTTTCAAGTACTTTTCTATCTAAATCTTCATAGATATAGGCGCGTTTTGCGGTAATAAAATCGCCTGATTTTTTGCCTATAATATTGTCGGAATCAATGCCTATATGTTCTGCAAAAGCAGTATTACAAGCAATAAATTCGCTGTTTCTATTTTTTATAAATACAGGAGTGCCAATCATATTAATCAGCTGCATTTCTTGTTTTAACTGGTTTGCTTTTTTTCTGATACAATTGCTGTCTTGCTGGAGTAGTGTTAAAAGAGAACTGAGTTCAAAAGAATCGGCTTTTTGGGAGAGGAAATAAGATGCCCCTGCCATTTTTGCCATTGTTTTTTCTTTATCGGTGTCGGTAGGGCTGGTTACTGCAACAATAAATAGTTCGGGGTTTTGAATTTTTATGAGTTGAAAAAAGTCCGAAATAATAATTTTTAGGCTTGCAAAAAAAACATTGGCTGATAACAGGTTAAGGTCTTCAAGTAAATTTTCTTTTGCAGGCGTTATTTTAAAATTAGCTTTTTTTGCTATTTCGTGGAAGTGCTTTGGTATGTCTGCGGAAATAATTTTCACTCTTAGTTTTTAATCGTTTTGTAAAAGAGTAGGGCTACTTTTCTATTCTAAATTACTTTTAAAATTTAATTTTTCATCTATAATCTCTGCCAATATTGGTAATAAGCGTTGCAAATCTTCGGGGCTTTTATCTATGTAAAAGGCTGCGCCTTTTTTCTTTAAATCTTCGGCTGTTTTTTGGTCTTCCTGCCCAGATACTATAATGACTTTGGTGTTTGTATCTTGTTTTACAATTTCTTCGAGTAGTGTGTCGCCAGTTACTGGGGTAAGTTCGTCGTCGATTATATAATAGTCTAGCAAAACGATATCTGGTTTTTCACTCAATTCGTACCGAGCTTCTTTTAGGCTATAATATGATTTTGAAATAATTTCAATATTTTCATTGAGATACTTTAACCGTAGTTGGTCGAGTAAATCTGTCATTATATTAGTAAAGATAAAATCATCTTCAACAATAAAAATTATGATTTTAGTTAGCTTTTTCATGTTTTTTTAATATGCTAAAACCTTGCCAGTTTTATTTTTTCTTAGCTTGTTTTTGTGTTTTTTGTATGAGTTTTTTTAAGCTAAGCCCTTGGAAAATAATTGAGAAGGCAACTACAAAATAAGTAACAGTGAGTATAATATCTTTTTCAATACCTGTGGATAATGAGAGAGCAAGGGCTATTGAAATACCACCTCGTAGCCCGCCCCATGTCATAACTAATGCTGTTTTTGGGGCAAAGTTTAAGCGTTTTCGGAAAAATGTAATGGGTGGAAAAAGTACAGAATATCGAACTATTAAAACTAATGGGATTATTGCAGCACCGAGTAACCAGTATTTCCAATCGAATGGTAATACCATGATTTCCAAACCAATAAGAACAAAAAGAATGGCATTGAGAATAACATCTGCAATTTCCCAAAACTGGTCTATGTATTTTTCTGTTTCCACAGAAAAGGCTTTGCTTCTGGCTCGGTTGCCTATAAAAAGTCCTGCTAAAACAACCGCCAATGGTCCTGAAAAATGAAAGGTTTGTGCCAAAACATAACTAACAGCAACTAGTGCAATGGTTATAATCACTTCGGTTTCGTAATGGTCGATAGATTTTAGCATACGGTAGGCTATCCAACCTGTAACTACGCCAATAGCCAGCCCGCCAAAGACCTCTTTTACAAAAATCATAGAAATATCTGCCATGTGGACTGCCCCGTCAGAGGAGTCTGCAATATGGTAAAGCGAGAGGAATACGACTACCCCTATGCCATCGTTAAAGAGCGATTCGCCTACAATTTTAATTTCGAGTTGCTTTGGGGCTTTTGCTTCTTTGAGTATGCCCAGTACGGCAATGGGGTCGGTAGGCGAAATTAATGCCCCAAAAATAAGGCAATAAATATAGCTTATTTTAAAGCCAAAAAGGGGCGAAACGTAGTAAAATATCGTCCCGATAAGGAAGGTAGATGTAATAACTCCGAAGGTGGAAATGATGAGAATTGGCCATTTCTGTTTTTTGAGTTTCTCTAAATCGGTATGTAATGCGCCTGCAAAGAGAAGGAAACTAAGCATTATATCAAGCAAAACTTTCTCAAAATCAATGCTTTTAATAAAGCCCTCGCCAACTTGGGCAATGGGGGTGTAGATTTTTCCGGCAATAATAAGCCCTACCGTAAAAACGATGGAAATTAGCATCAACCCTATGGTTGACGGCATTTTGAGGAATTTTATATTTATGAAACCGAAAATGGCTGCCAATCCTATGAGTATTGTAAATATTACGAATATATCCATTGTATTATTCTCTTTTTGTATAAATGGTATTAAAGGTTATATTTTTCCATTCGCCGGTAGAGCGAAGTTCTGGTAAGCCCGAGTTCTTTGGCAGCAGTGCTAATGTTTCCGCCTGATTTTTTGAGTACTTTTTCAATTATTATTCGCTCTACTTTGTCCAAGTTATAAGTGCCTAGCCCTATTTTATTGTTTTTTGGGAGGCGTGCAGAAAGTAAAAAGTCATCGGGTTGTAGTGTGGTGCTATCGCTCATTATTATTGCCCTTTCTAGGGAATGTTGTAGTTCTCTAACATTGCCTGGCCATGCGTGGGCTTGTAATTTTTTGATGGCCGAAGTGCTTATTTTTTTTATTTCTTTTCGGTATTTTTTTGCATAAATTTTTATAAAATAGTCGCACAATATAGGTATATCTCCATACCTATCTCTTAAAGGTGGGATTTTTATTTCTACGGTATTTACTCTATACAATAAATCTTCTCGGTAAGTGCCTTCATCAATCATTTTTTGTATCGGCATATTTGTAGCACAAATAAGGCGAACATCAAATTTTGTAGATTTATTTGCTCCAATTCTGGTTACTTCTCGCATTTCTAGCACACGCAGTAGTTTGGCTTGCTGTGGCAATGGTAGGTTGCCAATTTCGTCTAAGAAAATTGTGCCACCCGAGGCGACTTCAAACCGCCCTTGGCGGTCTGTTTTGGCATCGGTAAATGCCCCTTTTATATGGCCAAACATTTCGCTTTCAAAAAGGGTTTCGGTAATTGCCCCTAAATCTACACCAATAAAGACTTCGTTTTTCCGTAAGGATTGCCTGTGCAACTCCCTTGCTACCAATTCTTTACCTGTGCCATTCTCGCCAAGGATAAGTACCGAGGCATCGGTTTGTGCTACTTTTCTGATGGTTGCAAATACGCTTTTCATTTCGGCAGATTGCCCGATAAAGTCGGGCATTGCTTGTGGGGTATTTATTATTTTGGTGAGTGTTTCTTGCTTGTTTTTTAGTTGTGTAATTTCATTCTTAGATTTCCGTAGCTTAACGGCAGAGGAGATGGTGGCCAGTAATTTTTCGTTCTGCCAAGGTTTTGTTATAAAGTCTAATGCACCTAGTTTTATAGCCTTTACAGCATTTCCTACATCGCCATAGGCGGTGATGAAAATAACGACTGCTTGTTGGTCTATTTTTAGTATTTTGGCTAGCCAATCGAACCCTTCTTTGCCACTATTAGCGTCTTTTGTGAAGTTCATATCTAGCAAAATAACATCGTAGTTTACTGATGCCATTAGGGCTGGTATTTTTTCGGGGTTGGGCTGGGTATGTACCAGTTCAAAGTGTTTTTTGAGCAAAAGGCGTAATGCAAACAGTATGTCTGTATTGTCATCTACGATTAAGATTTTGCCTGTTTTCATTGGGAATTGGCTTATAAGTATTTATAAATTTGAGTTCAAAAAGTACTCCTATCTTACCAAAGTCATCTCATCAATAAGGCGTGTATTACCAGCAAATTTATCAATAATAAATAGGGCATATCGAATATCTAGGGTAATGTTTCGGCATTGGTCGGGGTCGAACATTATGTCGCTCATTGTGCCTTCCCAGCAGCGGTCGAAATTTACTCCAATTAGTTCTCCATTACCGTTGATTACTGGGCTGCCGGAGTTGCCTCCTGTGGTGTGGTTGGTGGCTATAAAACAAACGTGTACTTTGCCGTCTTCGGCGTATTGGCCGTAGTCTTTTTTCTTAAAAAGGTCTTTTAGTTTTTGGGGGACTTTGTAGTCGTAAATATCAGGGTTGTCTTTTTCCATAATGCCTTCAAGGGTGGTAAAGTAGGTGTATTTTACGCCATCTCGTGGGTAATAATCGTCCACTTGCCCATAGGCAACACGCAGTGTAAAGTTAGCATCAGGATAAAATACTTTGTCTTTTTTCATTTCCATGAGTGCTTTTAGGTAGGTTCTGTTTAGCCTGTCCACTTTTACTTGCGAGGCGGAGGTGGCTGGGCGAATTTGCTCAAGGTATATGGCTATGAAGCTGTCGTATAGTTTTGTGGCAGGGTCGTTTTGTAGGTCGGTTAGTTTCTGCTCGTTGTAATTTTCTACAAAATTATGGAAACGTGTTGGGTCTGTAACTATGGAGGTTTTAAAAAAGTAGTCGGTATATTGGTCAAATGCTTCATCTTCGCTAATGCCTAGCACTTTCATTTGGTCGATAAAGCTATAAAAATCGGGTAAAAATTTTGCTTCTACACCATGATAATACATTTGTATCATTTTACGAAATAGTTTTTTCTCAGTGGGTAAGTTGTAATTTTTGAAGTGTCCTTTTATGTAGTTTAGAAGCTCTGGCTTGGGCTTGCCTTTTTGGTCTAATTTTCCTAGTTGTCTGGCTGCACGTACGCATTCTAATCCCCAAATAGACTCAAAAAAGTAATCCTCGGCAAGTTTGTAGGGGGTTAATGTTTTGTAAATGGATTTGTAGGTAGGCAGTACTTCTGCATATTGTTTTTGCCGATTGGCATCGGCATTTACCCAACGGGTAAATAGTTCTTCTTGCTGTTGTTTTACTTCTATGGCATTAAGGCGTTTTAAACCACGGTTTTCGCCAATCCATTTTTCCAATAATTAGAAACTCGTGCGTATTTAGAGGCGTACTGGATACGTACTTTTTTGCTGGCTTCCATATCGGCAGACATGATATTTATTTTATTTTCTCTAATTTTAATTTGATGTGGATTTTCAACTTCTGTAATCATTTTTACGGCATAGGAGGTCAGGTTCTCTTGGGTGCGTCCGGGGTAGCCAAATACCATTGTAAAGTCGCCTTTTTTTACGCCTTTTAAGGAAATTGGGAAGTGCCTTTTTGGTTGGTAGGGTACATTATCTTCGGAGTATTCTGCGGGCTTATTATCCTTATCGGCATAAATGCGGAATAGGGAGAAATCGCCAGTATGGCGTGGCCACATCCAGTTGTCGGTATCGCCACCAAATTTCCCAATGGCCGATGGTGGTGCACCTACAAGGCGAATATCAGAAAATACTTCTTCGACAAAAAGGTAATAGGCATTGCCGTAAAAAAATGGTTTTAGTACGGCCTTGTATTTTGTGCCTTTAACGGCGGCTTCCTTGAGTGCTTTTATTTTTTGTTTAATGATTTCAATACGCTCTTCCTCAGGCGTTTGGTCGGTAATGCCTTCTAGCACTTTGGCGGTAACATCTTCCATGCGTACGAGGAAAGTTACGGTTAGCCCTATATTTTTAAGTTCCTGCCCATCGGTCATTGCCCAAAAGCCATCGGTAAGGTAATCATTTTCTAGTGAGCTGTGGGTTTGTATGCTGCTAAATCCGCAATGGTGGTTGGTAATTAATAGGCCTCTGTTAGAGATAAGTTCGCCCGTGCAACCACCTCCAAAAATCATAACGGCATCTTTCATGCTTGTTTTATTGATGCTGTAAATGTCTTCGGCCGTTAGTTTGAAGCCTTTTTTACGCATGTCTTCAATATTGTATTTTTTGAGTAACATAGGTATCCACATGCCTTCGTCGGCACGTAGTGCTTGCCCAGCAGAGAGCAAAAATAGTAGCAAGAAAATGGAACATTTTTTTATCATAATTTTTGTTTGTTGCACGTTTGGTGCAGATTTTTATTACATTAATAGCGTGCTAAATTAGAAAAAAAGAGCGGTTTTACTGAATAATTTAGAACTAATTATAAATTCTCAAATTATTATTTCCCGATACAGAAGCCACTAAAAATGCTTCCAAGTATTTCATCATCAGTAATTTCGCCAGTAATTTCTCCAATATAGTTTAGCACCTCTCTGATGTCTTGTGCCAAAAAATCACCTGAAATAGCTGTCGCAAGTCCTTGTTTTACACGGATTAGAGCGATTTCCGATTTTTTCAGGAGTTCAAAGTGGCGGGTATTTGTAATAATAGTATCTGCCCCCTTATTATTTGACGTGTTTGCAGTGCTTAGTAGTACTTTTTCTAATCCAGAAATGCCTTCTTTTAATTTTGCCGAAATGTAAACTATGGGCAATTCTGCCACCACTCTTATTGGGTTTATTCGCCCCAAAAGGTCAGATTTATTAACTATAGGAATAATTTTTTTAGTCGGATATTTCGCTATCAAGTCATTTATTTTTGTTTTAAAACTGCCCCGACTTGCGTCCATAAGAAAAAGTATAATTTCGGCTTTATCAATTATTTTATGTGTTCTATCAATACCCAGATTTTCAATGGTATCCGTCGTTTTTCGTATCCCAGCCGTATCAATGAAGCGAAATAATATCCCATTTATGGAGATGGTATCTTCGATGGCATCACGGGTCGTTCCTGCGATGTTGGATACGATTGCTTTGTCCTCGTTGAGCAAAATATTGAGTAGGGTTGATTTCCCTACATTTGGCGCCCCTATTATTGCCACAGGAACCCCATTTTTTATAACATTACCGTATTGAAACGACTGTATTAGTTGCTCAATATGCTCTTTAATTTTGTGGATTAAATTGGTCAATTGCGAACGGTCGGCAAACTCAACCTCTTCTTCGCTAAAATCAAGCTCCAGCTCTATGAGTGAAATAAAAATCAGAAGTTGCTCTCTAAGTTGTTGTAAATCAGATGTAAATCCGCCTCTCATTTGTTGTAATGCGACTTTATGAGAAGCCGAAGAGGAAGAGGCGATAAGGTCTGCCACAGCTTCGGCTTGCGACAAGTCCATCTTTCCGTTAAGGAAAGCCCGCTGGGTAAACTCACCCGGATTAGCCGTTCTTGCTCCACTTTCAATGAGCAGTTGCATAATCTTATTTTGAATAAAAATAGACCCATGACAACTTATTTCAATAGAATTTTCGCCAGTATAAGAGTGTGGCGCTTTAAAAACGCTCACTAAAACTTCGTCTATAATACCTTTGCCAGAGCGGATTGTACCAAAATGAAGGGTGGACGTTTTTTGTTCGGAAAGTTTTTTACTCTTACTTGCTGCAACAAAGATTTTATCGGCAATAGCAAAAGAATTTTCGCCCGAAAGGCGAATTATAGCAATTGCTCCTGCACCCGGAGCAGTTGAAATTGCAGTAATAGTATCATTCATTTTTTTTTATTTAATTGGGTAACAAACTTAAAACTAAATTAAGAATTTAAGAAAAATAAATCCTCAAAACGTCTTAAATATTAAAAAAATGTAAAAATTTATAATATCTAAGTAGAATTTCTATCTTTGTGTTTTATTTTTTAGAAATTATAAATAAGTAAAGCTTAAAACTAAATCTACAACTTTAAATATCATATATGTATAATCTGTTAAAAGGAAAAAAAGGAATTATTTTTGGTGCATTGAACGATAAATCAATTGCTTGGAAAGTGGCCGAAAAAGCCCATGAAGAAGGGGCAGAATTTGTACTTACCAATACCCCTGCATCGCTTCGGTTTGGAGATTTAGATGTGCTTGCCCAAAAAACAGGCTCTAAAATTGTAGCCGCAGATGCGACTAACGAAAAAGATTTAGAAAATCTTATAAAAGAAACAATGGCACATTTTGGGGGGAAAGTAGATTTTATTTTACACTCCGTTGCCATGTCGCTAAATGTGCGAAAAGGCAAAGCCTATGATGACTTAAATTATGCCTATTTTCAAAAAACAATAGATATTTCAGCATTATCTTTTCATAAAGTAATGCAAATTGCCAAGAAAAATGAGGCCATTAATGACTGGGGTTCTATCGTGGCACTATCCTACATTGCTGCCCAAAGGACACTGTCGGGGTACAACGATATGGCCGATTCCAAATCTATGCTAGAATCCATAGCAAGAAGTTTTGGCTATATTTATGGCAGAGAAAAAAATGTAAGGATAAATACCATATCGCAATCGCCCACCCTAACCACTGCTGGCAGTGGTGTAAAAGGCATGGAGGGCTTAATTGATTTTACCGAAAGAATGTCGCCACTCGGGAACGCTTCTGCCCAAGAGTGTGCAGATTACTGCGTTACACTTTTCTCCGATTTAACACGAAAAGTAACCATGCAAAACCTATTTCATGATGGCGGATTCTCTAGCATGGGCATGAGTTACAGAGCTATGGAAATGTATAACAAAAGCCTTGATAACCCTGTGGATTTATCGGGTATGAAATAAAAATTTTAGCCCTGAATTAATAAGCTGGCAAATTCTTTTTGTCGGTTTTTTTGTGGACTCATTTTTTATTTATTGAAAAATATTTTTGTAGCAAAACGAAGTTTATATCTTTGCGAAAATATTTTACACGCCAACTCAAATTAAAAATGCACTTATTGGGGTGCAAACAAATCATAAATTTAGGGCTTAGACCTCACCTTAATATAGTATGAAAAATTATTTTTATCTAATCATATTCTCCCTCGCAATTTTAAATTTCAGTTGCGGTACATCAAAAAGAACAACAAAAATGGCAGAAACACAAAGAGTTGATCCTCTAAATTCAATTGATTCAGTAAGCTATGCCTTTGGCATTAGTATTGGTATGAACCTTAAAAACCAAGAGATTACAAACCTAAATCCTGATGTACTTGCACAGGCCATTAAAGATGTAAACGACAGTACTTTTACACAAAAAATGACCGAGCAAGAAGCCAATTTAGCGATTCAGAAATTTTTTGATGATAAAGAAGCCGAAAAACATGGTCCTGCAATAAAAGCAGGCAAAGATTTTCTTGCAGAAAATGCAAAAAAAGAAGGCGTAATTACAACGGCAAGCGGCTTGCAATACAAAATCATTAAATCCGGTAACGGTAAAACACCAACAAAGCAAGATAGAGTAAAAACCCACTACGCCGGCACCCTTATTGATGGCACAAAGTTCGATAGCTCATACGACCGTGGCGAACCTGCTACCTTTGGCGTAACACAAGTGATAAAAGGCTGGACAGAAGCTCTTTTGCTAATGAAAGAAGGCGACAAATGGGAACTTTATATCCCTTACGACTTAGCTTATGGTAGCAGAGACCAAGGACAAATTAAACCATTTAGTACACTAATATTTACAATTGAACTCATCTCAATTGAACCTAGAAAATAGAAGATGAAAAAAATCGTAACATTAACATTGATACTTGCAATCGTAGCAAGCTCAGGCTTTAAACTACTTGCTCAAAAAGTAAAGACACAGGCCGACTCCTTAGCCTTTGCTATTGGTAATGACATTGGTGCTAATTTTGACCGTAGCAAATTAGGAAATTTAAACCCTGATATTGTGGCATTGGGCATAAAGCATTATTTTGCAAAAAATAAA
>CAMZKQ010000054.1 GCA_947311265.1 uncultured Chlorobiota bacterium
CGAATGCTTATTTTTTATAATTATTATGATTTTGCAGATAAAAAAATCATAAATTATCATAACAGTCATAGTAATCAGTATTCTATTTTTGTTACGTTAAAAAATGGTCATGTACTTAGGCAACAACCATTAAAATCAGGATTCACAATCTGAACTCCCCCAATAATTAGCCTACTGCATTTATAAATTAAGCCTGCCAGACTAATTATGACAACTAAATTATATGCAATATTAAATATTTTTGTATCTTTGTTGCAATACTTTCAGAAGTAAAGTAAAGGCTACAAATAAACAGAATATTTAACAAAAATGAAATCAGTAAAAGACCGGTTTTTAAGCTACATAGCCATCGACACAAAAGCAGAGCCAAGCTCTAAAACTACACCAAGTAGCCAAAAACAATTCAACTTAGCACATAAACTCAAGGAAGAATTAGAGGCACTTGGGCTAAAAGCCAGTGTAGACGAAAAGTGTTACCTAATGGCAGAAATCCCTGCAAATACGGATAAAAAAATCCCTGCCATTGGTTTTATTGCACACCTAGATACCGCCCCAGATGCCTCTGGCGAATGCACCAACCCACAAATTGTAACAAATTACGACGGTAAAGATATTCTACTAAACCAAGAGCAAAATATAACCCTCTCCCCTACCGACTTCCCAGAATTACTACTCTACAAAGGGCAAGAGCTTATTACTACCGATGGCACAACACTTTTGGGTGCAGACGATAAAGCTGGGGTCGCCGAAATTATGACTGCCGTTGAGCGGCTACTTTCCCAACCAGAAATAAAGCACGGGGCAATAAAAATTGGCTTTACCCCAGATGAAGAAATCGGTAGAGGAGCAGATTTTTTCGATGTCGAAAAATTTGGAGCCAACTATGCCTACACCATTGATGGAGGCGAAATCGGCGAGCTAGAATACGAAAACTTTAATGCCGCAGGCTTATCTATCGAGTTTCTCGGGAGAAATGTACACCCGGGAACGGCCAAAAACCAAATGATAAATTCCCTTAATTTGGCACAAGAATTTAATGCCCTTCTACCAGCATGGCAACGCCCAGAACACACAGAGGAGTATGAAGGGTTTTTCCACCTGATGAGTATGAACGGGACTATTGAAAGCACTAAAGAGTACATTATTATTAGAGATCATGACAAAGAAAAGTTTGAGGATAAAAAAAAAGTTGTACTTTCGGCAATTCATTTAATGCAGACAAAATATGGCGAAAAATCCATTAAATATAATTTAGAGGACAATTATTACAACATGAAAGAAAAAGTTGAGCCTGTTAAGTTTATTGTTGATATTGCCCAACAGGCAATAGAAGAGGCAGGTATTGCACCAAAAATAATACCCATTCGTGGCGGAACAGATGGTTCAAGACTTTCCTACATGGGCTTGCCCTGCCCCAATATTTTTGCAGGCGGGCATAATTTTCATGGAAAATACGAGTTTATTCCTACACAATCAATGGAAAAAGCCGTGGAAGTAATCCTTAATATCATAAAAGGATTTGAAAAACGAGAATATTAAAATCACATATATAAGGTGTAAGCCTTTTTTAAAATTACAAGAAAAAAATGAGCATAGTAACTAAAGTAATCAAAATGTTTGTAGGCGACAAATCTAGTCGTGATATAAAAGCAGTAACCCCAATTATAAAAGAAATACATGCAGAATACGCCAAATTAGACGCTATTTCCAACGATGAGCTTAGAGCTGCTGCCCAAGAATTAAAAAAAGAAATTGCTAACTTTATCTCCCCGGAGCAAGAAAAAATCAATAAAATAAAATCCGACATAGAGCAAGACATTATCAAAATACAAGACCGAGAAGAAGCCTACGCAAAGATAGATGGTATTGAAACAGAAATTGACGAAAAAATAAAAGGTAAACTAGACGAATTATTGCCCAAAGCATTCGCAATAATAAAAGAAACTGCACGCCGATTTACCGAAAACCCAACCCTTAAAGTAACTGCCAGCGACTACGATAGAGAACTATCCCCAAAAAGAAAAGACATAGTAGTGGAAGGCGATACCTGCACCTACCACAATGAATGGGAAGCTGGCGGCACATCTATAAAATGGGAAATGATACACTACGACGTACAACTCATTGGCGGCACCATTTTGCACCAAGGAAAAATTGCAGAAATGGCAACAGGAGAAGGAAAAACCCTTGTGGCCACATTACCAGTATTCCTTAATGCCCTATCGGGCAGAGGCGTACACCTTGTTACAGTAAACGAATACCTCGCCAAACGTGATGCCGAATGGATGGGTACTCTATACGAATTTCATGGGCTAAAAGTAGATTGCATAGACAAGCACGTCCCCAACTCAGACGAGCGTAGAAAAGCCTACTTAGCAGACGTAACTTTTGGCACAAACAACGAATTTGGATTCGACTACCTGCGGGATAATATGGCCATTAACCCCAGCGACCTAGTACAACGCCGCCCCAATTTTGCCATCGTTGATGAGGTCGATTCTGTTTTAATTGATGATGCAAGAACCCCCCTAATTATTTCAGGCCCAGTTAGCCAAGAGAAAGACTCTAAACTCCAATTCGATGAGCTTAAACCAAAAGTAGTACAGCTTTTTACCGAGCAACGAAAACTAGTAACTCGCCTTTTGGCAGAAGGAAAAATGCTACTTAAAAACGACGACAAAAAAAGCAGAGAAGAAGGAGCATTATTAATTTTACGTGCATTCAAAGGCCTACCCAAAAATAGGGCACTAATCAAATTTATGAGTGAGCAAGGCATAAAAACACTTGTACACGAAACCGAAAATATATATTTGGCAGAAAATGCCAAAAGAATGCCCGAAGTTACCGATGATTTATTCTTTGTTATTGATGAGAAAAACAACGGTATAGAAATGACAGATAAAGGTAATGACCTTATTACTAAAGAAATAGAAGACACCAAATTTTTCATACTCCCCGATATTGGGGCAGAAATTGCCGACCTCGAAAATGCAGATTTATCACCTAGCGAATTAGCCGACCAGAAAGACAAACTACTGACCGACTATTCCGTAAAAACAGGAAGAATACACACCATAAACCAACTACTGAAAGCCTACGCCATGTTCGATAGGGACACCGATTATGTGGTTATGGATAACAAAGTAATGATTGTTGATGAACAAACAGGGCGTATTATGGACGGTCGCCGATTTTCAGACGGTTTGCACCAAGCACTCGAGGCCAAAGAGAATGTAAAAATTGAAGCATCAACACAAACATTTGCCACCGTTACCCTGCAAAATTATTTCCGAATGTACACTAAACTTTCGGGCATGACTGGTACTGCAGAAACCGAAGCTGGCGAATTTTGGGACATCTATA
>CAMZKQ010000055.1 GCA_947311265.1 uncultured Chlorobiota bacterium
CATTCCGCAAACGTTTACTTACGAGCTACCCGAACATTTGCAAAGCAAAGTAAAAGTAGGCATGCGAGCCGCCATTCAGTTTGGTCGAAAGAAAATTTACACAGGGGTAGTTCGCCAGTTACACAACAAAAAACCAGCCTATAAAATAAAACCAATAAGCTCACTACTAGATGAGTTTCCAGTAATCACCCCAACCATGTTTGAGTTTTGGGACTGGCTTGCTAGCTACTACATGTGTACCGTTGGCGAAGTATTTAAAGCCGCACTACCCTCCGGAATGAAACCCGAAAGCAGCACCGAGCTTATTTTAAAACCACTTGATGAGAATGTAAAACTGTCTGAAAAAGAGCAAGCTATAATAAGTGTTTTTAATAATGAAAAAAAAGTAAGTATCGCCAAATTAGCAGGTCTGTTAGATTGGAACCCTTTACCAACGGTAAAAAAACTACTCGATAAAAATATCCTATCCGCCTCGGAATATATTAAGAACGAGTACAAAGAAAAACAGGAAGTCTATATCAGCCTTTCTGCCGAATATAGCTCTGAAACAGAGCTAGTCTTTATGCTAGACCAGCTAAAAAATGCACCAGCACAAAGCAAATTACTAATGGATTTTCTTTACCTCTCCAAATACGGTAGCCAAAAAGATAAAAAATTAAATCCAGCTCCGGAGATTAAAAGAACAGATTTACTTGAGTATTCGCAGGCATCTACTGCAACACTTTTGGCACTGCAAAAAAGGAATTTCCTGAAAAGTGAAAAAAAATCTGCCGGAAGGCTTGGTAAAGCCTTTTTAGGAAAAAATAAAGCCTACGAATTGAATGAATTTCAGCAAGTGGCTTATCAGTCTATCACATCTCAATTTGAAAAAAAAGACACCATTTTACTGCACGGTGTTACATCGAGTGGGAAAACAGAAATCTACATAAAACTAATTCAAGAGCAACTTGATGCCAAAAAACAAGTCCTCTACCTACTGCCCGAAATTGCACTTACTTCGCAGATTATCAATCGCCTATCGGCGATATTTGGGAGCAAAACGGGTATCTACCACTCTAAATTTAGCGATGCTGAGCGGGTTGAAACTTGGAACGGACTTTATGCCCAAAACAAATTAAATCCAGAGGCAAATATTATTTTGGGCGTTCGCTCATCAGTCTTTTTGCCGTTTACTAATTTGGGTTTGATAATTGTAGATGAAGAGCACGAAAATACCTATAAACAGCACAGCCCAGCACCACGCTATAATGCCAGAGATGCCGCCATTGTTTTAGCAAAACTGCATGGAGCAAAAGTGCTGCTAGGTACTGCAACACCATCGTTAGAATCCTATTTGAATGCCAAAAAAGGAAAATTTGGCTTGGTCGAGCTTTTTTACCGTCATGCCGAGGTCGAACTGCCTAAAATAATTACGGCAGATATAAAAACGGCACGGCACAGAAAGCAACTCAAAGGTAATTTTACGCCAGAACTAATTCAGCACATAAACGAAGCACTAGGCAATGGAGAACAAATTATTTTGTTCCAAAATAGACGAGGATTTTCGCCTTATACCGAGTGCAAAACTTGCGGACATATCCCCTACTGCGAGCATTGCGATGTAAGCCTTACCTACCACAAACACAACGCACAACTCACTTGCCATTACTGCGGATATGCCACTCCTGCTGGCATTACATGCCAGGCCTGTGGCGATGCTGCTATGGCATTTAAAGGCTTAGGCACAGAAAAAATTGAAGATCAAACTGCCGAACTTTTCCCAACAGCAAAAGTGGCCAGAATGGATTTAGATAGTACCCGTTCTAAAAAAGCATTCACTAAAATAATATCTGATTTTGAAAATAATGTAACTCAAATTTTAATCGGTACACAAATGGTTTCCAAGGGATTAGATTTTGGAAATGTAACAATAGTAGGTATTATGAATGCCGATAGTTTGCTAAATTATCCTGATTTTAGGGCTTTTGAGCGAACGTTTCAGCTGCTTACCCAAGTGAGTGGCAGGGCAGGACGGCGGAAAAAACGAGGCACTGTTATTTTGCAAACCTCATCGCCTAAGCATAAGGTTATCAATCAAATCATTAAGGGCAATTATTATGATTTTTTTGCCATGGAAATTGAAGAGCGACAACAGTATAAATATCCGCCATACTATAGGCTAATTAGGCTTACACTAAAGCATAAAAAAAGTGTTGTGCTAGATGCTGCCGCAGATAGAGCTGCCAGTTTATTGCGTTCTACTTTTGGTAGCCGAATTTTGGGTCCCGAGTATCCTGATATTTCAAGAATACAGAATTGGTATTTAAAAAATATCCTTATAAAAATTGAAAAGCAAAGCTCGGCGGTAAAAGCAAAACAATTAATAATTGAGATTATTGATATTTTACGTTCCGAAGAGCGTTTTAAATACGTAAAATTTATTGCAGATGTGGACCCTTTTTAATTAGTTTTATTAAATTATAATGTGTTTAAAAATAGTCTGTTAGTATTTTATTTTTAAACTTTACCTTTAAGCATTGGGACAAATGCAAAGTTGCCAAAATCGGTGTACTCAAATTCTGTTTCAGAAACTTTAATTCCGGCAATCATTTTTTGAGCTTTACCGCCATTTACTGGGATTACAATTGTCCCCCCCATTTTTAGTTGCTCTTTTAAAGCCTGTGGAATGTGAGGTGCACCTGCAGTAATTATAATCTTATCGAAAGGGCCATAAGTGGGCATGCCTAAAAAGCCATCACCAAAAAAGCAATAAGGGGCATAGCCCAACTGCGTAAGCCGTTTTTGTGCCGAGAGGTACAGTACCTTGTGCCGTTCGATGGTAAATACTTTTGCCCCCATTTCTAGCAAAACTGCCGATTGATAGCCAGAGCCAGTACCTATTTCTAACACCTTTTCTTTGGGCTGCACATCTAGCAGCATGGTCTGGAAAGCAACCGTAAATGGCTGCGAGATAGTCTGTTCTGCACCAATAGGAAAAGCATTGTCCTGATAAGCACGTTCGTCGAAACCCTTTGGCATAAAAAAATGACGAGGGATATTTAGCATGGCTTGTAAAACTCGCTCATCGGAGATGCCTTTATTGCGTATTTTTTCGATAAGGCGGGCACGCATACCTTTGTGCCTAAGCGTATCAACCATAGGTAAATTTGTTGTAGTTTGTCTAGTTTTTGCTACAAAGGTATTATTTTGAAACGTTATTGAAAAAAATATCTAAAAATAATAGCAAGAGTGAAAAGTAATGCATGTTTTACATTTTTGGTAAAAAAGATTGTTTTACTAAAGTTTTTTAGATTCTAAAAATATTTAACAATCTTTAACGCTTAATCTTTTATTATAGGTGTTGTGTCGTAAGTTGTTAGTATTTAGCTTGTTATGTATTGTTTTTTTATTTTTAAATTAAATCCAAACTAAAACTAAAAGCATTGGTTATGTTTACTATTGATAATTCCTATAAAAAGAAGTAACTTTGTAGTCCTGCTTAGAAACAATCACCTAAATACTATTATTAATTTTCTATTTACTAAAACTGATATATGAGGCAATTAAAAATTACTAAGTCAATTACCAACAGAGAAAGTGCATCTCTGGATAAATATCTTCAAGAAATTGGAAAATACGAACTGATAACTGTTGAGGAAGAGGTGGAATTAGCACAGCGTATCCGAAAAGGCGACCAAGGGGCTATAGAAAAACTAACTCGAGCCAATTTAAGGTTTGTTGTATCGGTAGCAAAGCAGTATCAAAACCAAGGGCTTAGTTTGCCAGATTTAATAAATGAGGGCAACTTGGGGCTTATAAAAGCTGCTGAAAAATTTGACGAAACCAGAGGGTTTAAATTTATTTCCTACGCCGTTTGGTGGATTCGCCAATCCATTATGCAGGCTATCAACGAACAATCACGAATTGTGCGTTTGCCCTTGAACCAAGTGAGCTCGCTGAGCAAGTACAATAAAGCGGTAGCTCAATTTGAGCAGAAAAACCAACGCAAGCCAACTCCTGTTGAGTTGTCTAAAATTCTTGAAGTTTCTAAAGAAAAAGTTTTAGATACCATGCGCGTTTCGGGGCGGCACGTTTCTGTTGATGCTCCATTTGTAAGTGGTGAAGACAATAGCCTACTTGATGTGCTTGATAACCCAGACTCTCCAATTGCAGACGGTGGGCTTATGATTGATTCTTTAAGGCGAGAAATTGATAGGGCATTTTCTACACTTACCGAGCGAGAAAGGGTAATTTTGAAATTATCTTTTGGTATTGGCGAGCCTGAAATGTCGCTTGAAGAAATTGGCGATCAGTTTGGTTTAACTCGTGAGCGTGTACGCCAGATTAGAGAAAAAGCTATTCGAAGATTAAGGAATACTTCTCGAAGCAACCTCTTGAAACCGTATTTGGGATAAGATTTATAATTAATAAAAAAGCCTCTGTATTATCAGAGGCTTTTTTTGTATCTACTCAAAAAGTACATTTTCGATATACTGCCTATAGTCTTTCATCGAGCGGTTTATTAAATCATGGGCTTCTTTTAAAGAGTAAATATGTGTAATTTCGCATTGTTCTCTGGCGGTTCCAGGCATGTCTTTGTAAGTTAAAAAGTAGTGGCGTAACCTGTCCACGACACCTTGTGGGATTTCCGAAATGTCTTTATAATTGCCATAAAGGGCATCGCCTTTTAGTACGGCTATTATTTTATCGTCCGCCTCGTTGCCATCAATCATTCGGAAACCGCCTATTGGGCGGGCTTGTACCAAGATGTCGCCATGGGTGATTTCCTTTTCTGTAAGTAGGCAAATGTCTAGCGGGTCGCCATCGCCTACAATTTCTGGGCGTTTTAGTATTTTTTGACTTTTTTCGGCCACTAGTTTTCCGCAGTAGGTTTGTGGGATAAAACCGTAAAGTGCTGGCAGAATGCTCGAAAATTTTTGCGGTCGGTCGATGGTAAGGTAACCACTGGCTTTATCAATTTCGTACTTTACGGTATCCGTAGGTACCATTTCTATAAATGCAGTGAGTATATTTGGCGATTTTTCGCCAATTTCAATCCCATGCCATGGGTGCGATTTGTACCGTAGCCCCATCAATTTCCCTATTGGGTCAATCATCTTTTTTGCCATATCTTATATTTTATGAATTTTAGGTTTGTTTTGTAAACCAGCTATTCGTTTTTATTAGCTTCTTTTTTTTTATTTTTTTGCTCAACTGCATCTGCCAAATAAGGGTTTTGCAAGGCGGCTTTTTGTTGTTTTTCTTTTGTTAATTTTTTCTGATACTTGCCTTGTACTACATCAATGATTACCAAAATCCCAATAATGAAGTAGAAGGTGGTTTTGTTCATTGCTGTAATTTCGCTTCCAAATAATTTTAGGTGAGATAAATGCCCAGCTTCGGTAAGCAACATTATCCCGACAAGGAAAAGTATAAATAGTCCTAAGACTTCGTACATTCTATTTTTTTGTAGGAAAGCAGATACTTTTTCTGCCAACCATATCATAATTACACCGCCAATTATTATTGCGACAACCATTACCCACATTACTTTTGTAAGTGCCATGGCACTTAATATTGAGTCGGCAGAAAAGACGACATTCATAACCACAATAAGCGTAATTATTTTGCCTAGCGATTGTTGCTTTTTTTCTTCATTTGGTGTTGTATGGTCTTCGAGCGAAATCATGTGCCAAATTTCTTTCATGGCAGTATAGATGATAAAACCACCACCCACGTATATAATTACGGTGTGTACGCTCATACTAAATTCTATAAAACTAGTTTCTAAATGCCAAAAAGGGTCTTGGAAAAGCTCGGTTAGTTTTACCAGTGCAAAGAGTAAGCCTATGCGTAAAAATATGGCTAAACCAATGCCTAGCTTTCGCACTAGTGCTTGTTTTTCGGGTGGTGCATTTTTAGATTCTAAGGAAATATATAGTAAATTATCGATGCCCAAAACTGCTTGTAGCAAGATGAGCATACCTAGGGTCATAAAATTATCTATTGTCATGCTTTTCTATTGTTAATTATTTTAATGGCGGTTTTTTTACTGGGTAAAAATAAGGTAAATTAGTTATAAAATCTAAATATTTTTTAGTTAAACTTAAACCGTAGTTTAAAATAGCGTTTATTCTTGATATAAAAAGTGCTAGCTAGTTTTCAATTTCGCTTAATTCTAGCCAGCGAAATTCTTTCTGGTCGATAAGGTCAATAATTTCAGAAAGGCGTTTTGCTATTTCTGAAATTTGCTCTGCCGAGGCAGTTCCAGAGTTTAAAGCGGTTTCGATTTCCTCTTTTTCTACCTGTAGGTGTTCAATTTCGCCTTCTAAATTACCAAACTCTGTTTTTTCTTTGTAGGACATTTTTTTCTGCGGACTGGCTACTTTTACTCGCTCTACTTTAGGCTTATTTTCTTTTTGAGTCCTCTTAATGTGCTGATTTTTAGTGTCCTGTTCTTGCCGGTAGGCAGAATAATTACCCGCAAAATTCCGAACTACACCAGCACCTTCAAAAACGAGTAAATTATCGGCCACTTTATCTACAAAATACCTATCGTGAGAAACCACAATAAGGCAACCCGAAAAGCCATTGAGGTAATCTTCAAGTACATTTAAAGTCATGATATCCAAATCGTTAGTTGGCTCGTCAAGAATTAAAAAGTTAGGGTTCTTCATCAGTATTGTCATCAGGTAAAGCCGGCGGCGTTCGCCACCGCTAAGGCGAGAAACGTAGTTATAGTGAGCACTTGGAGGGAATAAAAAGTACTCCAAAAACTGAGATGCACTTAAATTTTTTCCACTGCCAAGGGTAATATACTCTGCAATTTCTTTAATTACATCAATAATCCGCATATCCTCGGGCAAGCTAATGCCTGCCTGTGTGTAATAGCCGTACACAACGGTTTCACCAATTTCAATATCGCCAGAATCAGGTGTAATTTCTTGTGTAATTATATTTAGAAAGGTGGATTTTCCTACACCATTTTTGCCTGCAATGCCTATTTTTTCGCCTCGTGTAAATTTGTACGAAAAGTCGTTTAAAATAACTAAATCGTCAAATTGCTTTGAAATATTATACAATTCTAGAATTTTTTTGCCCAAGCGTCGAGTTTCTATTTCCAGCTTTAGTTCCTTATCACCAATTTTTTTAGAAGCCCTATCTTTTAGTTTGTAAAAGTTGTCGATTCTGTACTGTGCCTTAGTGGCTCTGGCTTGTGGCATTCTGCCCATCCACTCGGCTTCTCGGCGAAGTAGGTTTTTAGCTTTATCTACATCGGCATTTAGTAGGCTAATTCTATCGGCACGTTTTTGGGTATAGTAGGTATAGTTGCCTTTGTAGAAAAAGGCAGCTTGGGCATCAATTTCTATAATTCGGGTACATACTTTATCCAGAAAATAGCGGTCGTGTGTAACCAAAAGTAGCGTAATTTTTGCTTTTAGCAAAAACTCTTCGAGCCACTCAATCATCTCAAAATCAAGGTGATCAGTTGGTTCATCAAGGATTAAAAAGTCGGGGTTATTGATTAGCGTATTAGCGAGTGCCAAACGTTTTTTTTGCCCGCCAGAAAGCTGCGAAACAAGTTGGTTCAGGTTTGTAATTTCTAGTTTCTCTAGAATCTGCTTTATTTTCAGTTCGTAGTTCCATGCCTCGAGTCTATCCATAGCCTCACTAGCAATGGATAACTGCTCGGTATCGTTGGCTTCTAAGGCTTCTTCGTAATTTTTTACAGCTTGTACAATGCCTTCGGAGGAAGTGAAAACTTGCTCCATTACAGTTTTCTGGTTATCGAAAAAAGTATCTTGAGGAAGTAGCCCAACGGTTATGCCTTTGTCAATAAATACCGAGCCTGAATCGGGGCTGTCTTTGCCTGTAATAAGGTTGATAAGTGTGGTTTTACCAGCAC